>QBYK01000005.1 GCA_003282865.1 SAR116 cluster bacterium AG-325-I21
AGAATTCATTAAGCTTGTTTTCAGAATACTAAGACACGATTGCATGATTAACTTTTTAAATTCAAGTATGATTCATATAACTTGTCTCGAAAAAACGCGTGATTTTCCAATCTTCCGACGTCATAATTAGCCCATGACCTATCTTTTAAAAGACCTCGTAAGCCGACTTAATACCGGCACCATTAACGCCCGGAGCCTCGTGGAAGATTGCCTTGCCGCGATAGATGCCCCAGATGGCGAGGGTAAGCGAGCCTTTATCGAAACTTATCATGATCGTGCTCGCCAGCAAGCGGACGCGGTCGACCGGGCTCGTAAACAAGGATTGTCACTTCCTACCTTTGCCGGTATTCCACTGTCAATTAAAGATCTATTTGATGAAGCGGATATTGTAACACGCGCAGGATCAAAAGTGCTTAAAGATGCCACACCAGCTATTAAGGATGCAGCCGTTCTTGCCCGTTTGAAAGCTGCAGGATTTATCGCCATTGGCCGAACCAACATGACCGAATTTGCATTTTCTGGTATTGGCACAAACGCCCATTATGGTGACGCAAGAAGTCCGTTTGAGCGCGATAAATTGGATATTCATAAAGGGCGTGTTGCTGGCGGGTCATCATCGGGAAGTGCTGTTTCGATTAGCGACCAAATGGCAGCAGCGTCAATCGGGTCTGATACAGGCGGATCAACCCGCACGCCTGCGGCGTTCTGCGGGATTGTTGGATTCAAGCCCACAACCACGCGCATGTCACCCGATGGGGTGTTCCCGCTTTCACAATCATTTGATGCGGCGGGGCCAATGGCAACTAGTGTCTCGTGCTGTGCCATTCTGGATAGTTTGATGGCTGGCGGGCCTGGCGAGGATGAGGCCCCTGTTGCGCTAGATGGAATAAAGCTGGCGATGCCAAGAGGTTATCTGTTTGAAGATCTCGACCCCCATGTTGCCCATAGCTTCAACATTGCAATAGAAAAGTTATCAGCTGCCGGTGCTATTATTAATGATATCACCATTAATGAAATTGAGACCCTTCGACCAAGCAATAACCCAAAAAGCATTGTTGCGGCAGAAGCTTATGCCATTCATAAAGACCGCCTTGAAGCTGGCTTGGGCGATCAGTATGATCCTTTAGTTGCCTTCCGCTTGCAGTCTGGAAAAAATATCCTCGCAAGTGATTATATCAATATGCTTGATGAACGAAAACAAGTCTGGCAAGCCGTTCAAGCGCGCTTGCAAGGGTTTGATGCGTTAGTGCTGCCAACCGCACCAATATTGCCGCCGTTATTATCATCGTTGCAGGATATCGATTCAAAAATCCAGCAAAGCGCCCTCAGCCTGCGCAATACAGCGTTGTCCAATTATCTGGATCGGCCGACAATCAGCATGCCATGCCATTCGCTAGGCACCGGTCCAGTTGGGCTCTCACTTATTGGTTCACGTCAGCATGACCGCCGCCTTCTGACAATTGCCGCAGCTTGCGAGGCAATTATTTCTCCCCGTTGAATAAACTAAATCAATCTTTCAGAAGAGGGTTTGATGACCTTAGGCAGCAGCAGTCCGGCCACGCAATTTCATTGCCACAAATGATCCCAGCACAAGCATGGCAGGCGTTGCCAGCAACGTCAAAATAGTCGCAAAAGTAAGACCGCCAGCAATTGTGCTCGAGAGTTGAGTCCACCATTGCGATGACGGCGCACCAAACAGAATTTGGCGTTCAACAAGTAGGATGGTCATTTCGAATACCATCGGAATAAGACCAAGAATGGTTGTAATTGCGGTTAAAATCACAGGGCGGAAACGCACCAGCCCAGATCGGAATGCTGCATGCCCAGCCCCATAGCCGCGTTTGCGATATTCATTGAATGTATCAATGAGCACGATATTGTTATTCACCACAATGCCAGCAAGCGCAATCACACCAAGACCTGACATAACGATGCCAAATGGTCGATCGCTGATCCATAAACCAAGAAACACCCCGCCGGTTGACAAGATAATAGCCGACATTGTAACGATAGCTTGCCAACCGGAATTGAATTGTATCATCAACACAATCACCATCAACAACATCGAGATGCCAAAGGCCTGGCCAAGAAAGGCGCGTGTTTCGGCAATATCTTCATCTTCACCGCCAAATTGGACATCTACATCACCAACAATTGGCTTTTCTACCAATGATTGCCTTAGCTTAGCAATCAGATCAGCCGGCAATCGGCCTGTCTCGACATTCGACTGGACATACATGTAACGCTGACCGTCTTTGCGTTCAATGTTGCCGCCTTTGACCTGCGGTTCCAGATTGGCAAAAACTGATAATGGTACATATGAGCCATCATTTGTTGGCACGCGAAGCTCTTTTAGCCGGTCAAGGTTACGTTGGTCGCCCATAAAACGCATTACGACATCAAGTTCATCTTCGCTGTCATCAGGCCGGTAATCTGAAATCTGCATGCCACGGGTCAACATCTTGATCATCATGCCAAGACCAGAGATCGAAACACCGTGCCGACTTGCCGCATCACGGTCGGTGACAAGAGACCATTCCGTTCCCGGCAAAGGACGGCTATCACTCACGTCCACAAAGCCACCAATCTCTCTCATTCGTGAAACAATCTCACTTGTCGCATTGCCAATCTCAATAAGCGAAGCACCCACGATATCGATACGTATTGGTTGTGCAGACCCCGGACCTTGCTGTTGTTTCTGAATGCTGAATTGGGCGCCAGAAAGTGCAGTAACACGCTCCCGCATTTGATCAATCAAAACCGCTGCCTTTTCACGGTTTTGCCAATCAGCAAATACGGTACGGATAGTTCCAATTGAGTCTCGTGGTGCCTGATTACCTGATCCGCCGGATCGGAAAGACTTTCCATAAAAATCACGAATTCCCTGCTGCGTTAAAATACTGTCTTCCGCGCTCTTGACAAGTGCGTCACGTTCCTTGGCAGATAGATCACCACGTGCAAGCACCTGCACCTGAGCCTGATCCGGCTCAATATCGGGGAAAAAAGAGAAGCCAAGACCCGCCGAAGCGTAGCCAAAAAATGAGGCCCCCATGCAACCGATCACAGCGATCATAACAATCGCTGGTCGGCGTACAGCAAATTTCAGCACTGCACGATAAAAGCGCGGCGCTGTTGCCGAAACAGCCATCTGAAAATTCTGCCGCTTACCAATCAAGCCACCAAGGACAGGAACAAAGATCAATGCCATCAGCAAGGATGCTGTAAGCACTGCAATCACCGTCATTGGCAGATACTGCATAAACTGGCCAACAATGCCAGGCCAGAATAACAGCGGCATAAACACCATTAGTGTCGTGATGGTTGATGAAATAATAGGCCATGCCATGCGCTGTGCGCCTTTTTTATAGGCATCACGACGGCTGGCTCCCATGGCGATTTGCCGGTCAGCATATTCTGTAGTAACAACCACCCCATCGACAAGCATGCCCGCCACAAGGATGAGCGAAAACAGCACTACAATATTCATCGTAATGCCAAGCATGTTCAACGCCGTAATGCCAACAAAGAATGACCCGGGAATAGCGAGCCCAACAAGGGTTGCATTGCGTAGTCCCAATGTTGCCAGCACCACAACCATCACAATAATCACTGCCGCACCGACATTGTTGCCGAGATCACTCAGCATACGTCTCACCTCTTTAGAGTCATCAAACAGATAGCTTACTTTTACTTCGGGGCTAATTTGCGGAGCTGCAGTATCAATTATCGTTCGAGCAGCTTCAACCGCCTCGATCACATTTGACCCAACACGTTTGCGCACCTCGAGGACAATTGCCTTTTCTCCATTAACCCTTGACCAACCTTGTGCTTGCTGGAATGTCCGACGCACTACGGCGACATCGCCAAAGCGAATGCTGTTACCATTTTTTGCCTTGATCGGCATGTTGATTAAATCATCAACCGACTCCAGAACGCCAGGAACTTTTACCATTAGCCGGCCACCGCCATCATCAATGGCGCCTGCAGTTACAAGCTGGTTATTACTGCGCACCAGCTGGATTACCGCAGCCGGGTCAAGTCCATAAGACTCCATCGCTGACGCATCGACTAATATTTCCAGTATTTCTTTGCGGTCACCCGCAATATCAACTTCCAAAATGCCGGGCAGAGCTTCAAGCCGGTCTTTAATCTTTCGCGCTGCTTGCACCATTTCACGTTCGGGCACGGGTCCGTAAAGCGCTGCAGTTAAAACAGGAAATAGCGACAGACTAACCTCAACAATCTTTGGATCGTCTGCATCAGGGGGCAAATCAGGCTTGGCATCATCCACAGCTTTGCGAACATCGGCAATTGCATTATCTATATTCTCACCAGCGGCAAACTCTAAGGATATTGAACCGTAGCCCTCCGCAGACACCGATGTCATTTTATCAAGACCTTCGACCGACCGAAGCTGT
The DNA here is from genome assembly GCA_003282865.1 of SAR116 cluster bacterium AG-325-I21. Classification (GTDB taxonomy): domain Bacteria; phylum Pseudomonadota; class Alphaproteobacteria; order Puniceispirillales; family Puniceispirillaceae; genus UBA3439. The sequence continues at coordinate 4,419 of QBYK01000005.1, forward strand.
TTTTCGAGCGGCTTAACAAGAAGCCGCTCCGCATCTTCAGGTGAAATTCCATCATATGGCACAGACACATACGCGACCGGGATGTCAATATCAGGCTTGGCTTCTTTAGGAATACTGAAGTAGGAAGAGATGCCAATGATAAAAAGCATTAACATAGCCACAAGAACGGCACTCGTGCGTGAGAAAGCCGCCTCAATGATGCCGATCATAATGTGCTCGCGAGCTTGTAAAGAACCTCAGCACCATCTTCAACAAAGCCCTGCCCAACGGTAAGCAAGAGCGCATTATCGGGTAGCCCAGATACAAACACCAATTCGGCACCTGACCGAACCACCTCAACCGGCACCATTACAGCCTTGCCGTCTACCACTGTCTTGGCCGTTAGATCACCATTCTCTCCAACCGATAAATGCGCCGGTGACATGGCAAAGGCCGACAATGTGCCGGCGTTGATTGTCGCCTCAACACTCATTCCAGATCGGATCTTGCGATCCTTGTTTGGCAGATCAATTTCAACATCAAAAGTACGTGTCGCTGGGTTAGACTTTGCCGCAATCCTTGACACGGTAGCCGTTCGAGAGCCATTGCCAGCAATCTCAACGGTAACTTTCGTACCAATTTTTATTTGCGCAACCTCATTCTGCGGGACTGCAACCACAATTGAGAGCTTATCAAGCCCAAGAATTGTTGCGATTGCCGTATCACGGCGTACTCGTTCGCCTTTTTCGACATGCAATATCTCCAGATAACCCGATACAGGGGCTACAATAACAGTATCGGCAAGTTGTTCTTCGAGCTGGCGCAAATTAGCAATTGCCAGGGCATAATCAGCCGCGCGCTCAGCCTGCTCAAGCGGCGCACTAAAGTTCTTTTTAGCAAGGCGCTCGGTAATTTCGCGCCGTCTTTTTGTAACTTCCAAATTAGCCTTTGCCGCGTCAATCTGTTCCAGAAGGGTGCCCTTATCAAGACGCAGAAGGACATCTCCAGCCTGCACCTCATGGCCCGCAACTGCATTCATATTAATGATTTGACCGGCCGCTTTTGCCGATACGGTCATCTCAAATTTGGGCTTACTGACTCCGCTCGCACGAACAACGCGGGTAACCTGCTGGTTACTCACTCTGACGGCTGAGACGGTAAAATTTTGCTTCGGTTCGCCGCTTGGTTTTGGATCAATTTTTCTGGTGTCAGCTGTAGCGATGCCCTTTGCTGTATTGCCACCATATTTCTGCAGCAAATCATCAGAAAACATCCACCCAACGACAGCTAGCGCTACAATCCCCGCCATTATATATGAGGACTTCGATTTCATGGTAAATGCCTTGCTCATTTTGCGAGATAGCTAACATCAGCTGTCACGTCCAATGCCACCTCCAGTTTTATAGGCGAATTTTACTTATATCGCAAGGTTAAGCATCGCTATCATACTGTTCCCTAAGAGTTAAATTTACGCAATCACCAATGCCGCGTTAGCCCGGCTGAGACAACCCAAACGACCTGATACGCGAGCATGATCTTTGGTGCGTTCAAATTAGCTTGATATGATACTAGGAAAGATCAGTGAGTCAGGCGTGGCTAACGGCGCGCGTTTGTTGGACAGATGTATAAAACAATTATCAATTCACAGTGAATTTAGTATTTTTTATCGGGCATAAAGTGATAATAATGATCACCCCAAAACTGGCCGTAACTAATTGGACCAAAACTTTATTTACCAAACTAAAAATGAAAAGGCTGATTGATGTTTTCCCATGCTTTTGTAGACCGCGACTTAATGGCAAAAATGACAGCTAAAATGCTTCTTGAGGTTGAGGCTGTTCATTTTAACGCGGAAAAGCCTTACACATTCACGTCAGGACTCGCTAGTCCCGTTTATATTGACTGCCGTAAATTAATTTCCTATCCGCGTATCCGCGAGACATTGATGGATTTTTCCGTATCGGTCCTCTTTCGCGATGTTGGTTTTGAACAATTTGATACCGTTGCTGGTGGCGAGACTGCCGGCATTCCCTTTGCTGCATGGATAGCATCAAAAATGGGCCTTCCCATGCAATATGTTCGCAAAACGCCGAAAGGGTTTGGCCGTGATGCACAGATTGAAGGTGATATCAAAGAAGGTCAACGCGTGCTTCTAGTTGAAGACTTAACGACTGATGGCGGAAGTAAAATCAAGTTCTGCGAGGCACTTCGTAGGGCCGGCGCTGAAGTCCAGCACACAATTGTTGTTTTCTATTATGACATCTTTCCTCAAACCAAAGCCACGATGAAAAAGCATGACCTTACCCTGCACTACCTTGCGACATGGTGGGATGTATTACAGGTGTGCAAGGAGACAAACGCCTTCGATAGTCAAACGCTTAACGAGGTCGAAAGTTTTTTAAATGAGCCAATCAAATGGTCAGGCGCACATGGTGGTGCAACCGAAATCGCCAAATAGTAAAATGTGGTAAAAAAAATTATGCTCTCGCGGCTCTCTTACGTTCATGCGGACAAAGATACATTTTGCGTAGGCGCAAACTTCGAGGCGTCACCTCAAGCAATTCATCCTCATTGATATAGGCCATCATTTCCTCCAACGACATACGGCGTGGTGGAACTAGCTTTACTGCCTCATCCGATCCGGATGCCCTCACATTTGTAAGCTGCTTGCCCTTTAAAACATTAATCTCAAGATCATTATTCCGGCTATGTTCGCCAACAATCATCCCCTGATAAACAGGTGTTTGGGGGGCAACAAACATCTCACCACGATCCTGAAGATTGAATAGGGCATAAGCCACAGCCGTGCCCGAATCCGTCGAAATTAATGCACCATTGCGGCGACCTTCAATTGCACCCTTGTGCGGTGCGTAGGAGTCAAAAATGCGGTTCAGCACACCCGTTCCCCGTGTTTGGGTTAGAAACCTGCTTTGATATCCAATAAGCCCACGCGATGGCGCACGAAACATCAATCTTGTTTTACCAGCGCCCGCCGCCCGCATATCGAGCATTTCCCCTTTTCGGCGGTTCAGACTATCCACAACTGAACTGGCAAATTCTTCGTCGACATCTATGGTCACTTCTTCCATAGGTTCCAGCCGCTGGCCAGCATCATCTGCCTGATATAAAACCCGTGGGCGCGACACCGTCATTTCAAACCCTTCGCGGCGCATTGTCTCGATCAGCACACCAAGTTGTAATTCACCCCGTCCACCAATTTCGAATGAGTCTTTATTGCCACTCTCAGCAAAGGTAATGGCGACATTGGTTTCAGCTTCAGCCAGCAGGCGTTCGCGAATAGCCGTTGAGGTAACTTTCTTGCCCTCGCGGCCGGCAAGCGGAGAGTCATTCACCGTGATCGTGACTGACATGGTTGGCGGATCAATTGGTGTTGATTGCAAAGGCACGGTAACGTCAGGCGAACAAATCGTATCCGAAACGGATGTTTTAGCGAGGCCAGCAATACAGATAATGTCACCTGCATGTACCTTTTCAACTGGAATTCTGGAAGTTCCCTCAAACTTCAACAACTTGGTCAAGCGGCCTGTTTCAACAATTTTGCTATTTAGGTTTAGACCTCGGACACTGTCATTCACGGCAGCACTCCCCTGAACCACTCGTCCAACAAGACAGCGGCCAAGATAGGGATCGGAATCAAGCAGTGTTGCGAGCATCGCAAATGGCGCATCCTTGTCAACCTGCGGAGGCTTTACATGTTCAAGTATCACATCCAAAAGCGGGTGCAGATTGTCACGTGGGTCATCCAGTTCACGGACACACCAGCCACTTCGGCCCGATGCGTAAAGGATGGGAAAATCAAGCTGATCCTCATTTGCATCAAGGGCAACAAACAGATCAAAGACCTCATTAACCACCTCTTCAGGGCGGCAATCACTGCGGTCAATCTTGTTGATAATCACAATTGGGCGCAGCCCTTGCGCCAACGCCTTGCCAAGAACAAATTTAGTTTGTGGCATCGGGCCTTCAGCAGCATCGGTTAAAAGAATAACACCGTCAGCCATGCCAAGAACGCGCTCGACCTCACCTCCAAAGTCGGCGTGGCCGGGTGTATCAATGATGTTAATCCGTACATCTTTCCATACAACCGAGGTTGGCTTTGCCAAAATGGTAATACCACGCTCTTTTTCAAGATCGCCAGAATCCATCAGCCGTTCATCAACCTGCTGGTTTTCACGAAACATGCCGCTTTGTTTCATGATCGAGTCAATCAGCGTTGTTTTGCCATGATCAACGTGGGCAATGATGGCTATATTGCGCAGCTCTTGGGTCATACAAATGTCTCTTGGTTCAGGGATTTCTATCCGCGCCGCATTCCTATAACTTAAAAGCTGGAATGGGAAGCATTATTTTGTGTCTGAACCAGCCTCATCATCAGCAAATAGCCAGCTAGCAAGGCGATAAGCTGGCCAGACAGCAAGCATCTGAGCAAAAATGAAAAATGGCATATCGCCCAAATGGATGCCGGAAAAGCTATTTGTAATAGACCGGGCAATAGTCACCGCCGGGTTGGCAAAGCTGGTTGACGCAGTAAACCAATAAGCTGCAGTGATATAAAGGCCAACCATCCAAGCCACAGCATCTGGGCGATATTTAATGCCACCAAAAATCACCATCAGAAGGCCAAAGGTTGCAACCCATTCAGAGCCGTATTGGCTCAGACCACTTCGAAAATTAGTGGCCTCTTGAAGGATTGGGGCAGCAAACATCCAATGCGCTAAAAAGGTACCACAGATACCCCCTGCAATTTGGCAGGTAATGTAGGCAATGGCCAAACTGCCATACAAGTCGCCACGAAGAGCAAAGGCTGCGCTTACCGCAGGGTTAAAGTGTGCCCCTGATACTGGGCCGAGCATGGTAATCAAAACAACAAGAATGGCCCCAGTTGCAATGGTATTCCCCAGCAGAGCCAGCGCTATGTTACCATTCGCTAATGTTTCAGCCATGATGCCCGAGCCAACTACGGTAGCAACGAGAGCCAACGTACCAAACCACTCTGCGAACAAACGTTTTTGGAGATTGTTTTTACTAGTTGTCATTTCCCTTTACCTTATCGCAACTTGACTGATTGAACGCGCCAAATCCCCAATTGTTTTTGCAGTTGGTTTTGCTTCCAAAAGCATGTTTATGCGGGTTTCCATTTCCAAGTATGTTCTCTGAAACGTAGCAAGGATATCTTTTCGGCTGCCTTGCACAGTAGCTGGATCAGGAACGCCCCAGTGCGCCATCGATGGATGGCCAGGCCAAACCGGACACGTTTCACCGGCAGCATTATCACAAACGGTGATAATTAGATCCATTTTTGGGGCATCAGAATCGGCAAATTCATCCCAGCGTTTCGAACGGGCAAAACTTACATCAATGCCATGATTGCGGAGCACAGCAAGTGCATAAGGATTAGGCTTACCTGCTGGTTGGGAGCCTGCAGAGTAAGAAAAAAAAGTTTCCCCACCTAATTTACGTAATATACCCTCTGCAATTATCGACCTGGCTGAGTTTCCAGTGCATAAAAACAAAACATTTAAATTGGATGAGGACATTTTCAATCTTTTAAACAAGTCTTTGTTAGAGTGTTACTGATTTTATACCGTAAAGGGGAAACATGACGAAAATGTTAAAAAAGGCTAACTTGCCGGAAAAAACATGTCTTAGTTGCGGTCGACCATTTCAATGGCGTAAAAAATGGGCTCGTGATTGGGAGCGAGTCAAATATTGCTCAAAACGTTGCCAGGCCGCGAGAGCAAAATAAAATCCAGAAGCAGCTAATCTCCTTTCTTAATTCTCTGAATTGCTGCTTCAAGCGAATTACGAAACCTAGACCGGTCCTTATCTGAAAAAGCAGCGATTCCACCCCTTCGATTTGATTGAACCAGAAAAGGATCAGCCGCACGAAGATCAGCCATTAGATCTCGCGTCGCTAGCTGTCCACCAATATTGTCGGTTGTGAATATATCGCCATTATGACGAATTGCTGTCACATTGTTACTTATTACTTTAGCAGCAAGCGGTATATCACCAGTAACAACAATGTCACCAGCTTTTGCAGTGTCAGCAATATATTTATCAGCCACATCTGGCCCCTCCGCCACAATAATTAACTGAACTAATGGATTTGGCGAGGGACGAATGCCACCATTAGATACAATCACAAGATCCAATTGATGGCGTGTTATAATCTGCTCTGCTTCTGCCTTTACAGGACATGCATCAGCGTCAATAAATATCGTCGGCTTTGTCATCGGCATATGACCTATTTTATCGATTAAGGGAGATCACAGTTTTCTCGACGGCCGCCTGTTCAATTATCTCATTTACCAGGCCATTTTTTAGCACCTCTCCGATTGGCGCCTCGTCAATAAAAACCCCAAATTCTCTACTATTGTAAAGATTGGCTGGCACCCATGCAAACAGCGGTGTATGGCCTTTTGGTGCGGTACGTTCAATTTCATCCGACAACGCCTCTGGCCCTTCAAACTTGGTTGTCACAGCAACTGCAACAAAAAATTTCTGGTTACCCTGATTGGTCACATTAATCGTCACCGGCATCGTGACAACCACATCATTGGCGTTATTTGCGCGCATATATCCAAAAAGGCTGGCCGCATAATCATTAATGATCACGGCCAAGGGCACAAAATGGGCTGGAGAGTCTCTGACTGTATCTGATTTAGTGCGCCTGGATCTTTTAACCATCTTTTTTCCACTGCCTTTTAACATCGATTAGGCTCCCCATAATAATATTCACAGCCCTGCCATCAATGTATCACGAGGTCATACAGTATTTTAGGAATGTATGAAGCACTTTTTTGATGGTTTGATATCGCTGTTCACAACATCCTTGCACTATCTGTTACGTAATCGCTCTCGCGAACTAACTGCTGAGCTCATTCATTGAGTCCAACCAGACTAGCTTTTTAAAAAATTAATCTTTGTCGGCCTCATGTTATTGCTAGCGGGCCTACGAAATGGTAATTTATGGTTAAAGCTGTTTTAAGTGGAAATTCTATAAACCTCGTGACGAAATATACTCAAAAATGAACGACCCTTTGGATCATGATCAAGCAACCAATGACTTAATTGATGAAATTCTTGAGCTTGATTTCGAAGACATGGTCACATCCAGAGACCTCCGAAAAGCTTATCAAAAGAAGCACCTGTCAGACATGCCAAGTCGTGAATATTATCACAACCTACTGCAAATGCAGGCGGAAATGATAAAATTACAGGACTGGGTTAAAGAAACGAATGCCAAAATTTTAATAATTTGTGAGGGTAGGGATAGCGCAGGAAAAGGAAGCGTTATTAAACGTATCACACAACGTATGGACCCACGCGTCGCACGGGCGGTTGCGCTGCCCAAACCTACAGAACGAGAAATGTCGCAATGGTACTTTCAGCGATATGTGCCATATTTGCCTGCGGGTGGCGAAATAGTGCTGTTTGATCGATCCTGGTATAATCGAGCAGGGGTTGAACGTGTCATGGGATTTGCTACCGAAGATCAAGTCGAACAGTTTTTTCAAGATGTTACAGAATTCGAAAAAATGTTAGTGCGCTCTGGAATTATTTTACTTAAATATTGGTTTTCAATTAGTGATGAAGAGCAGCAGTTTCGTTTCCTGATGCGAATTCATGATCCAATGAAACAGTGGAAATTATCCGAAATGGATTTACAAAGCCGTATCCGCTGGGAGCAATATACAAAAGCAAAGGAAGAGATGTTTGAACGAACGTCAATAACTGAAGCACCCTGGTATATTGTTCAAGGAAATGATAAGCGACGAGAGCGGCTAAATTGCATGGCACACATACTGTCAAGGATCCCCTACGCTGAAGTCGAACAGAAAAAAATTACTCTGCCCGAACGACTATTTGATCCCAATTATGAAAGACAGACGCTAACTGATGACCTTTATGTCCCTAAGGTATTCTAGTGGTCTTAATTAAAAAAATAGAAAAAGGCAAAACAAATGGATTACAAAGTTGGCGCTATCCCATTTGATGTTAAAGGCGAAGATATCGCAGTTTTGTTCGTAACATCTGTAAGACGGGGGCGTTGGATATTACCAAAATGCGATTTGCAGGTTCGAGAAAGTCACAAAAAGGGTTGCTCAAGGAGCGCTTTTGAGGAAGCCGGGGTAAAAGGCTCCATCCTCGATCAAATTCCGATGACTAACGTGATAACCAAGAGCGACGGGGGTGATACGAAAAACATCGCTGTGACCTACTACCCACTGTTTGTGCAGGAGCAGTTTGATGAATGGCCTGAAAACAACAAACGACAGAGGCACTGGGCGCTATTGGAAGGGGCGAACAAGGTTACAGATCGGGAGGATTTCTTGAGAGTGATTACTCAGTTTGCTTCACTAAAACCTCTTATACTACAGCACGTAAAACAAAAAAGAGCGCGCCAGCAATAAATGCAGAGGCGGGCACCGTAATGACCCAGGCTGCAGCAATACTAAAAGCAAAGTTACGTCGGACTAGTTTGCGCTTGAGCCTCACATTCACATTACTGAACGCGTCAGCCGAAGTTTGATTGAGCTTGTGACCCGGCTTTAGCCTTCTCTTATTTGGGTTCTCGAGAACTTCACGTAGAAAACCAACCCCAAAAATCGCGCCGATTGCTATATGGGTTGAACTAACCGGCAGGCCAAGAGTAGTGGCAATAAGGACAGTAACGGCTGACGCTAACGCCACACAATATGCACGCGGGGCATTGAGCCGCGTTATCTTATCTCCAACAGTGTGGATGAGCTTGGGACCAAACAACAGCAAACCCAGAGCCAAACCCACCGCCCCAATCACCAAAACCCAAATCGGTATTCCAACTTTCGCAGCAACAGTTTCTTGGCTAAACGTCGACACAATTGCTGCAAGAGGACCAATCGCATTAGCAACATCATTCGCTCCATGAGCAAAGCTCAATAAGGCTACACCCGCTATTAATGGGAGATTAAATAGCGAATTTATATCTCGCTTCTCATTGGTAAGCGTAGAACTAACCTTTGAAATATAGGGAACCGAAATAATCCAAAAAGCTAAGAAACTTAGGGAAGAGTAAACGACAATTTCTATTGACGACGGCTTCCAAATTTTCTTCAAACCCTTAAGCGCCATGTACGCAGCAAACGCTCCAGCCATTAAGCCAATTAAAATAGGAACCCACTTCTTTGCCGCTTTTACCCGATCTGCGACATTAAAAACTTTTAACTGGATAAAGAAAAGTAGAGACGCCGCAACTAAGCCGCCAAAAACTGGGGATATTACCCAACTTGCCGCGATCTTAGACATCGTTAGCCAATTAACCAGACCAAAACCTGCCGCTGCTATTCCTGATCCCAGAACCCCGCCCACGATCGAATGAGTGGTCGAAACAGGAGCATTCAAAAACGTCGCCAAATTTACCCACAATGCAGCAGCTAACAACGCACACAGCATCAAATTTCTAAAATCAGTTATGCTCAATCCGTCACCGGGACTTATTATGCCTTTGGCAACGGTCTTGACAACATCCCCGCCGGCCAGAATGGCACCCGCACTCTCGCAGACAGCAGCTATCAAAACTGCTGACATGACAGTGAGCACTCGACCACCAACCGCCGGCCCCATATTGTTAGCAACATCATTGGCGCCAATATTGAGAGCCATGTAACCCCCAATGATGGCAGCGGAGACAAGCATAATTAAATTCTCGTCTGCAACCTCCAAACTAAGGCCACCATACACACCAACAATCACGAGAAAAATTAATGCAATAAAAAATGGGAAGAGTTTTGAGAGAAATAGTCTTATTTGGTTTTGATGCGCATCTAGCCGCTGCAAATCACTCACGTAACGGTATTTTTCATCAAGCGGCTTTTTAAACATTTCTCATAGCTCCAAAATCACGATTGATCCGCGATCAGCTAACATGTATTTCCAGAGGAAAAAAGTCCTTTTTTTATTTTTTCGATATTTTATTTCAGAATAATTTTTGGCGAAAATCCCGCGCTCTCAGCTAACTGTTTCAACCTTCGCTCACAACGATGATCCATCAAATTTTCAATTGATTTGTCAATTTTCAGAATTAGCTTGCTGTCTTTTATTTTTAACCGGATCAATTTCATCGGCGTGCTTGCTCCAGCCGAAAAAATTAATGCAAAGCGCATTGCCAAGCCAATAATCATGGCGTCCGAAATTCGTTTTTTACTGAGGAGGACATCCAAGTCTTGCGGCCTCGCCTTGTTTGGTTTCAATCCAAAATGCCGATGGTAAAGAGCAACGGCAAGCCACACACGCTCTTTGTGAGTAACACAGTTGACTGGTAAGCTTAGAACATGTCGGGCCGCGATATCACCCCTGAGGTCACTGTGTTCATGCCAGCAAAGGTCAGACATATTGGCTGCAACATTTATTAGGCGCTCCGAACCGGCTAGGCAAATTTTGGAGAGAGGTTTGAGAAACTTTTTCAATGCGGGTGAGACATTTGCCACACGTCCAGTTGAGTCAGCTATCTCTTCACTAACTGCCATAAGAAAGTCAGCTTGTTGATTAGCATTTAACTCGTTTATCGCTATTACCCCGTCACGAACACTTGTGCCACTGACCGTCAGTCGATAGACCTTTGAAAACTCAATGAGTTCTTGAATAATCATCGCAGCAACTGGAATTGTAGCAGCCCTCGACAGCGGCACTCCCTCTAAGGAGGGTTCATCAGATCTCAAGTCACGGCAAATTGCTAACGCATCCTTACGTTTAATCTTCAATCCGTGTAAAACGTGGAGCGGATACCCGGTCCGACTGATAAATGCAGACCCTATTGTTCTAAAACTTCCACCCACGCCAAAAAGCTGCTTAGCCCCAAAATCCCTAATCCAGGAATGCTCGGCAAGGGCAGATCCAATTTCAGAAGCGGTCACGCTCGATAAATGCCCATAATTCAAACTTACTGAGTGACAAACCTCACCGCGCCTCAAGGCGATTATTTCAATGCTACCTCCACCAAGATCAGCAACCAATCCAGTCGCCTCTGGCAAATTCAGAGTGAGCCCACGTGACACATGGTTTGCCTCATCAGCCTTTGAGAGGATTTGAACAGGCATACCGAGGATGTTCTCAGCCGGATCTCTGAATTCTGACCCATTCTTCGCGCGCCTTACCGCTGCAGTTGCAATTGGATAACAACTTTCAACCTTCATCTCCGAGATAATAGCTGCAAACCTCCTTAAAGTCTGAAGCGCATATTCAATCCGATCTGGCGCCAACTCTTCGGTTTGATCCAATCCCTCACCTAAACGACAATTTGCCCGCTCATCAAAAAGCGGTGAAGGATAGGCGCCATTTTTATCATAAACAACTAATCTGAGCGAATTTGAACCAATGTCTATTACCGCGACCCTACCGTTTTTGGGAGCGGGTTTCTTAGCAGAGTTCGCTTTTGGCACAACTGGCAACTTGTCAGAAACTGGCAGATCCATTTGGCCTCTATTCAGATTACTTTGATTCGAGATGAAAGTGTTTAGCTATTTAACCAACACAAAAGGGACAAGTGACCCGTTCAATTAATAGACATAATCGACGACAGTCAACGGCGATTATGTAAAAATTCTAGCCACAAAAAATTCAATTACAATTGTTAGAAAAAAATATTGCCAACGCCGCATTTATATCAATCCCTGTGCTAATTAGCGTGGGCCGATCAGAATTTTCCATTTTCTAAACTACCATTAGAAAGCTTCCCAATAATCGGACAATCTGGCCGAGAGTCCCCATGGCAGCTGCCCGCAAGATGTTGTAATTCATCACGCAATTCCTTTAACTCATGCAGTCGGGAGTCAATCTCTGCTATCTTTTCAAGCGTGATTTTTTTGACTACAGAACTTGGCCGTTGTTCATCTTCATACAAATCCAACAACTCACGACACTGATCAATCGAAAAACTATAACGTCTTGCTCTACCGACAAATGAGAGTTTGGCAATATCAGAATCTGTGTAGAGCCGGTAACCAGAATCTGAACGAACTGCTGGGGTAACAAGTCCAATATCACCGTAATATCGAACCGTTTTTACCGGTAAATTTGCCCTTATGGCTGCCTCACTTATTTTATACAAAAAAATGCCCTCCACTTAATTTTCTAATCAAAACAGATTCACAACACTGAGCCTTGACCCTCCACTAAGGGGAAGGTTTATCTATTACAATATCTGGGCAGGTTTGACACGACAAGTCAGTAATACCGTTCGGTAAAATTAAAGGGGTGATTTAGGGATGCCTTCCGCTATTGAAACGCTGAATATTGATTGGAAGTGTCGTCATACATGGCAAGTTGCCTCTTATAATACCATGTGGTGTTTAATAGGCTGTTCAATTGGTGACATCGGAACCATAGCTTTCTTTGATTTTTACAATATTGCCTGGCCCGTTATGGCCATTATGGCGCTTGCTATTTTCAATGGCCTTTTAACCTCGATCATCCTTGAAACATTTATTCTCTGCAAACAAATGGCATTTAATCTTGCTCTTCGGACAGCGCTAGGTATGTCGCTTATCTCCATGATTGCAATGGAACTCGCTATGAATTTGACTGACATTGCGATTACTGGCGGAGCCAAAATAACTTTGATTGCTTTACCGATCATGCTTCTAGCAGGCTTTCTTACACCCCTGCCATACAACTATTGGCGGCTCAAGGCTCTGGGAAAAGCTTGTCATTAAAAATCATCAATGAATATCTTTGTCCAAAAGAACCAGCCAAAATCACTCAAACAATACCCCGTTAATTATTTTTTTTGATTAACGTGCCGCACGCCAAAGCATTATTGGTAATGGCATCAAAATCCCCTGCGTCGAGCATTTCTCTCGTTGCAACCCAGGATCCACCAACACAGGCAACATTCGGTAAAGCCAGCCAATTACTTGCCGATGAAAGGGTAATCCCCCCTGTCGGACAAAAAACGGCGTTTTGCAAGGGCGACACCATTGCTTTTAAAGCATCGGGGCCACCAGCAACCGTTGCTGGAAAAAATTTCATAGCATTAATATTATTTGCCATTAATGACATCATTTCAGATGCTGTTGATGCACCCGGTAAAAATGGGAGTTTTAGGGCTGCAGCAGAGTGAAGTAATTCCGAATAACAGCCCGGTGCAACGGCAAAATCAGCGCCCGCTTCTTTAACGCCTTGCATTTGATCAATAGTGATCACCGTGCCCGCACCAAGTGTTATACATGGACGCTCTTTTGAAATCAGGTTAATTACTTCGAGAGCCACCTCACTTCTTAAGGTAACTTCGATAGTACTAATGCCCCCATCCATTAGTGCATCAACAAGCGGTATTGCATCCTTGAGCCGATTAAGAACCACCACCGGGATCACAGGCCCAATATTCATTATAGTACTGATTGTCATTGGTATCTCCGCAAGAGATTTATTCCACCACCTTTTTCAGCTGATGCAGCTTGATCACGCATATCAGAAAAAAGCTCGCGTCCAAATCCACCTTCAAAATTCGGCTGTTCTACTTTTGAGCGTCCCTCAAGGTTTTGCTTCACAGATAAGATTTCGAGAGTGGCGTCAAGGGTTATAATATCACCATTTCTAACCCTTCCGATTGGTCCGCCGTCCGATGCTTCCGGCGTCAAATGGATTACAGCCGGCACTCGCCCTGACGCACCAGACATACGTCCATCCGTAACAAGCATTACCGCGTGTCCTCCATCCTGAATAGCGCCGAGTAATGGTGTTAAACCATGTAGTTCTGGCATCCCATTTGCGCGAGGTCCCTGCCCTCTCACAACCACCGCGACATCTCTATTTAACTCACCTTTATTAAAAGCATCCTTAACTTCGTTCTCATTATTAAAAACCATTGCGGGGGCGGTAACGTGTTGATGGCGAGGTTCCAAGGAAGAAATTTTAATAACCGCGCGCCCCAAATTACCAGAAAGCATCACTAGCCCTCCATTCAAACTGAAAGGCGCTGAAACTGGCCTTAAAATGTCCTGATCCAATGAGCTTTTTGGAGCAGAAATATGGTTGAGTCCATTCGAGTCAAGTCGCGGCTCAACCATATAATCTACCAGCGAGTTACCCCAAACAGTTGCTGCGGTAGGGTCTAACAGACCTGCCTCTAACAACTCACATAGTACAAAAGCTATTCCACCTGCGGCATGGAAATGATTAACGTCTGCAACACCGTTCGGATAGATTTTTGCAAGCAAAGGGACCACTTTTGAGAGTTTAGCAAAATCATCCCAAAGTAGTTCAATACCCGCTGCTGCTGCCATCGCAGGTAAATGCAATGTATGGTTTGTGGAACCTCCCGTTGCATGAAGTCCAACAATTGCATTTACAAAACTGCGTTCATCTAGCATTCGACCCAGCGGTCTTGGCGATGTTCCCCGTCGATTGATTAGGACGGACTGATTGGCAGCCGCAACATTCAAAGCATTACGAAGATCAGAATGAGGATGTTCAAATGCAGCACCGGGCAGATGAAGCCCCATTATTTCCATTAACATTTGATTTGAGTTTGCAGTACCATAAAACGTACATGTACCTGGCCCATGGTAAGCCGCCGACTCAGCCTTTAAAAGTTCTTCTCGTCCAATCTTGCCTTGTGCAAACTGCTGTCTGATAGCTGCTTTTTCTGCATTTGGTAAACCGCTAGACATTGGTCCAGCGGGAACCATAATCATTGGAATGTGACCATGACTTAAAGCACCGATTACAAGACCCGGGACAATCTTATCGCAGACCCCAAGACACATTGCAGCGTCGTATACGCCATGGCTCAATCCAACAGCAGTAGCCATTGCAATAGCGTCTCTTGAAGGCAAGGATAGTTCCATGCCCGGTCGGCCCTGAGTAATACCATCGCACATCGCCGGAACACCAGCGGCAACCTGGGCAGTTCCGCCAGCCTGCCGAACAGCAGCTTTCAAAACTGCTGGGGTTTTTTCAAATGGTTGATGGGCCGACAACATGTCATTGTAGGAGGTAATAATCGCGACATTTGGTTTTTGTCCTGACAGGATTTCAGAACGTTCGCCAACCATTCCAGCAGCAGCATGAGCTAAATTTGAACATCCAATCATACCCCGATTGCCATCCGGATCAGTCTCCATCTGCTCTAGCCGATCAAGGTAATTTTTCCGTGTCTTTTGGCTCCTGGATCTGACCGCCTCAATGGTTTCTTCTACAATTAAATTTAATGAGACCACCCTCAATTACTCCCGTAAACAATGCGCGTTCCGTCATGATCTAATAAACGAGTTATAGGTAAATCAAATCCACCCAAAGCTTTTTGCAAAGTTGACTTTTTCCTCTCACCAACAATGAGCAAAATCCGAGTCTGGATGCTTAGTATCATAGATAAATTCATGGTGAGTCTCGATACCTTTGGGTTTCCCAATGGTGCAGTTAAAATAACTCTGGGCTTCGCTTCTGGATTGAATGCTAAATCGATGTCGAGCATAGCAGGGAACAAGGAAGCAAAATGACCATCATCACCCATACCCAGAATGCCAATATTCGGTGATTGATTTATTGGCCATTCCTCTAAGCTCACAAATTTAGCCCGAGCTGCTTTATCCTGAAATAACGTCTCTTTCAACAAAAGTTGATTGCTATCTTGATGGTCAGCCGGGACCTTGCGATCGTCGATAAGAGTTACCTTTACCCGATGCCAATCAATTGCTTTCTTTGATAAATCTTGATAAAGACCAATTGGACTCGAACCGCCAGACAACGCAATGGTCGCAACAGAACCACTGGCTATAAGGCTATCTAAAGTCTCAGCCAACTCGTCAGCTAAATCCATGAACCTCATCTTTCGGATCGATCCAAAACCGACCATCTTTGCTGAGAAGCTCATCACTTGGGCCCATTGTGCCTGCGCGATATAGGATAGGAATACTATCAGCCCTCATTTTTACAAGTGGATCAATAAATTCCCAAGCCGCCAACACTTCGTCAACACGCATAAACAACGTCTGATTTCCTCTTGCTACGTCCATCAACAGTCGTTCATAGGCGTCTGGTAGCCGCTCCGAAAATGTTTCATGAAAATCTAAATTGAGTTCTGATGGGAAAAGCCGCATTCCACCGGGACCTGGTTCTTTTGAGGTAAGAAGCAATCTTAAACCTTCATCTGGTTGCACTCTAATAATCAAGCGATTTGGAATGTCTTGCGAGCTGTCAGTGACACCATTTTTAGCAAAAATATCATGAGGCCTTTTCTTGAAAGTAATGACAATTTCCGATGCACGTGTTTTCATTTTCTTACCAGTGCGGATATAAAAAGGTACCCCAGCCCAACGCCAGTTATCTAACCACACCCTTAGCGCTACGTATGTTTCTGTGTGTGACTGCGCTGCAACTTCGCTGGTGTAATCTTGGTACTGTCCAAAAACAAAATTTCCTTGAGCAATTGGTCGAAGCGCTTGCAAAACTCTAAGTTTTTCATTTCTCACTTGATCCGCGTTAAACCGAGCTGGCGGCTCCATTGCTACAAGGCAGAGTAATTGTAAGAGATGGTTCTGGACCATATCTCTTACAGCCCCATATTGATCGTAGTATTGAGACCGAGAGCCCACACCTACAGTTTCAGAGACCGTAATCTGGACATTGTCGATGTGTCCGTTGTTCCAAAGGGCTTCAAAAATTACGTTGGCAAATCTCAAAGCCATAAGATTTTGCACCGTTTCTTTGCCCAGATAATGATCAATTCGATAAATTTGCGTCTCATTAAAAACTTTGAGTAATTCATCGTTGATAGCTTGAGACGAAATACGATCATGTCCAAGCGGCTTTTCAACAACTAACCTGCTCTGCGGTAGAGCAAGGTTTGCCTCGCTGATCCGCTGGCATGCTGCACTAAACAGTGAGGAAGCAATTGACAAATAAAAAATAACGGGTCGATCTTGGTTTGCTTTTGCTAATACTAAGCTAGCGAGTTTTTCCATAGCATTGGGTTTATTGATATCAAGTTCGATGAAGGATATGAGATCTATAAATAGGCTCATTGATATAGCCGCATCACCCTTGGATTTAATGTTTGGTAAACAATGTGGTTCTAGCTTGGCTCTGAAATCTTCAGCTGAAATCTTACGACGACCCACCACAAAAAACCGAAAATCATCTGTAACTTGACCAGCGAGATAACGCAAAAAAAGTGCAGGAAAAATTTTGCGAATTGACAGGTCTCCGGTGCCGCCAATGATTACGTAATCGCTCGCAGGGACTGATGCACTTAGCGGAAGAGTTTCAGATTCGCGCAATTTTTTTTCTTCAATCACTTTAAAACCAACCTCGATCTCAAGAAAGGATTTGATAGAGCAGACTGAGCACCCAAGAGTCCGCTTATTGGATTAGTTGACAACCAAACTGGAATTTCGTCAAAAACTTCTTGCAAATAATTTGGACTGCGAAGCCTTTCTTTGAATTCACTTTTGTCAATAAGTCCAGATAATTTTGGAACAACACCGCCAGTTATAACGGCCCCCTGCCAGCAGCCCATAATAAATATATTATCAACAATTACCGAAGCTAGTGCATTTAAAAGTAACAAAGCTGCTTGCCTGGGCAATTCCACTCCCTCGAGAGCTTGGGCGCCAATCTCAGCAGCGGAGCTGATTTCAGCTTTTACACCGGCTTGATCACAGAGGAAGTGATATATTGTCTCTAAACCCGGGCCACTTACAACATTTTCTATGCTGACGTAGGGTTGCTTTTTTTGGAGATATGCCTCGAGCTCGCGCTCCACTCCATCATAAGGAGTGAAACGAGCATGCCCTCCCTCTCCTTCTACTATGAAATAATCAGCTTTTACTGGCACCAGGGCTGCTACTCCCAGGCCTGTTCCGGGCCCAATCACAAGTAGTGGGGATTCTGCACGCTTGTGACCGTGGATTATAAGCTGATTTTTGCTCGCTACTTGGTCGGCTTGAGCAAGGGCTTGCGCAACAAAATCATTTACAACTAAAAGACTTTTCGCAGGAATTTTGTTAATCAATTTACTCTTAATAAATTGCCAGTGATTATTTGTGACATTTATGTGGTCACCAAAAATCGGCGCGGCCACCGCAATGCTTACTGCGTCAAAATTTACGTCTTGCACCCCCTCCACGGAGTCAATATAAGCCTCGACAGCCTTTTCAATTGTCATAAAATTTGAACATTCAAAACTTTGAATATCCGATAATGGTGCGCTTATAGTTTCAGACATCGCAAATCGAATATTCGTTCCGCCGACATCAACAACCATTATTGTCATTATCTAATTCAGCCTCTGGCCAATCTTTGCATCAAAGTTAAGACAGTTTATTCATACTTTAAAGAGATTAAAAAAAGTAATTTTACCACGCCTTTGCTTTCGCAAGCCAGCCAAGACCCTCAGCTGTTGTGGCGCGGGGTCGGTATTCAGCTCCCACATACCCGTCATACCCAGCAATATCTAGCGCCAGCAAAACGTCTTTATAAGCAAGTTCACCACGATCGGGTTCACCACGATCCGGCACACCTGCAATTTGCACATGGCCAATAAAATTAAGATTTTCCTTGAGGCGCCGAGTTATATCACCCTGCATGATCTGCGTGTGATAGCAATCAAACATCAACTTGATGTTACCAAGCCCGACCCGTTTGATTGTAGCAATGCCAGCCTCGACTGTGGATAAATGGTAATTGGCAACATCGCGCTGATTTATCGGTTCGATTAGAACTATAATATTATGTTTGGCGGCTAAAGCCCCTGCATAAGAAAGCATCGCGCAAAACGCTTTTTCTGCCTTTCCTCCTTGATCAGTTCGGCCAGCCATCACATGTACTGCGGCAGCGTTAATCTCCGCAGCATATGCCACTGCCTCATCAATATAGCCGCGAGCCTCATCTTCACGTCCGGGACAGGCAGCGAGACCAAAATCACCAGCATCAACATCACCGCGCCTCGTGTTTAAACCCACCATCGGTATGTTTGCTGCGGTCAAAGCTGCCTTGACATCCGCTGAGGGTACATCAAACGGCCAATGGCATTCCACGGCATCGAAACCAGCTTTTGCAGCAGCGTTAATTGCTTCTGGCAGAAGCAAGTCTGTCCACAAAAACCCGAGATTGGCCGAAAAACGTAACATGAATTAACCCAATGACTAACTGGCAAAGAATGCCGCTTTTCCTTATTAAAATCAACAAAGCGTGCATTCATTTAGCGGGTGATCACAGAACATTACATTAAGCGGGTGACGTTTGGCCCTTTGGTTTGTATTGTTGTGGTGGACCATGGTAACGAGAGCGTCCACCCTCTGCTGAGTAAGTATTGCAACAAACAAAGATTGGATATGGCATGAAGCTAACCGGTCAGGACATTATTAAGGAATTGCAAGAACGCCGTGAACAGGCGCGCCTTGGCGGCGGAAGTAAAAGGATTGATCGCCAGCACGCCGCTGGCAAGCTAACTGCCCGTGAACGTATTGATGTGCTTTTGGACCCGGGTTCCTTTGAAGAGCTTGATATGTTTGTTGTGCATCGCACCCGTGAGTTCGGCATGGATGGCAATACCATTGCTGGCGATGGCGTGATTACCGGATCGGGTCGGATTAACGGCCAGTTGATTTATGTTTTCTCTCAGGATTTTACTGTTTTTGGTGGTTCATTATCAGCTGCTCATGCCAGCAAGATTGTTAAAATCCTGAAACTCGCGATCCAGAATGGCGCCCCAGTGATTGGGCTCAATGACAGTGGCGGTGCTCGCATTCAAGAAGGCGTTGATTCACTCGGCGGTTACGCTGATGTGTTTTTACAAAATGCCCTTGCATCGGGCGTAGTCCCACAAATTTCGGTCATAATGGGACCTTGCGCTGGTGGAGCCGTTTATTCGCCGGCAATGACCGACTTCACCTTCATGGTTCGAGGCAGTAGCTATATGTTTGTAACTGGGCCAGATGTGGTAAAAACCGTTACAAGCGAAGATGTAACTGCCGAAGAGCTTGGTGGAGCAGATACACACACAACTCGATCATCAGTGGCTGACGGCGCCTTTGACAATGATTTGGAGGCTTTAGCCGAAATCCGCCGACTTGTTGGTTTTTTGCCAGCCCATAACGCCGCACCCCTTCCACGCCTCGCTGTTGATGATGACCCGGCACGAACAATTCCCGCCCTTGATAGTCTAGTGCCAGAAAATGCAAATGTGCCATATGATATGCGCGAACTCATCATTAGCCTTGCCGACCACGGTGATTTCTTCGAATTGCAGGAGAGTTTTGCAAAAAATATACTAACTGGTTTTGTCCGCATGAATGGCGCACCAATTGGGGTTGTTGCAAACCAGCC
This sequence comes from SAR116 cluster bacterium AG-325-I21, assembly GCA_003282865.1. Classification (GTDB taxonomy): domain Bacteria; phylum Pseudomonadota; class Alphaproteobacteria; order Puniceispirillales; family Puniceispirillaceae; genus UBA3439. The sequence goes on from QBYK01000005.1 coordinate 24,729, forward strand.
TATGGTGCTAGCGGGATGTCTTGATATTGACTCCAGTCTTAAGGCAGCTCGCTTCGTACGGTTTTGTGATGCGTTTAATATCCCCATTCTAACGCTCGTTGACGTGCCCGGCTTCATGCCTGGAACAAGTCAAGAATATGGGGGGATTATAAAACATGGAGCAAAACTATTATTTGCCTATGCCGAAGCAACAACTCCCAAAGTCACTCTAATCACCCGGAAGGCATATGGTGGAGCTTATGACGTGATGAGTTCCAAACACCTTCGCGGCGATGCCAATTACGCATGGCCAACCGCCGAAATTGCCGTGATGGGAGCTAAAGGCGCAGTTGAGATTCTCTACCGATCCGAACTTGATGATACACAAAAAATCGCAGCCCACACCGCTGATTACGAAGCGCGATTTGCCAACCCGTTCATCGCGGCTGAACGTGGCTTCGTTGATGATGTAATTATCCCAAATAATAGTCGCTACAGGATTATTCAGGCCTTTGAAAAACTGCGTGGCAAACGGCAGCAGAACCCAACCAAAAAATTTGGAAATATTCCCCTTTAGAGTTCAAACCTTTTATCAGCCAAACGTTTTGAAAAGAGACGGATATGTTTAAAAAAATCCTGATAGCAAACCGAGGGGAAATTGCCTGCCGTATCATGCGTACGGCGAAAAAGATGGGCATTGCCACAGTGGCTACTTACTCTGATGCAGATAGATCCGCCAAGCATGTCCAGCTCGCCGATGAAGCGGTTGCTCTTGGAGGAATGAGTGCGGCAGACAGCTATCTTCAAGCAGATAAGATCATCAGCGCATGTAAAGAAACTGGTGCCGACGCAGTGCATCCGGGATATGGGTTTCTATCAGAACAGGCCAAATTTGCCACAGCCCTTGGTAAGGCAAAAATTACCTTCATTGGGCCCCCTGCGAATGCCATTGCAGCAATGGGTGACAAGATTGAATCAAAAAAGTTGGCCAAAGCCGCTGGCGTAAGCACGGTTCCGGGGCACATCGGCGTCATCACGACCGCCAAAGAGGCCGTTAAAATTGCGGATAAAATTGGATATCCGGTAATGATTAAGGCCAGTGCGGGCGGCGGCGGCAAGGGCATGCGCATTGCTCATTCAGAAAACGAAGTTGCTCATGGGTATGCCACAGCTATGCGTGAAGCTGCATCCAGTTTTGGCGACGACCGAGTTTTCATTGAAAAATTTGTCACCAGTCCACGCCACATTGAAATTCAAGTGCTAGCCGATAAGGATGGACAATGCATTCATCTGAATGAACGTGAATGTTCGATCCAGCGCCGCAATCAGAAGATCATCGAAGAAGCACCCTCACCGTTCCTTGATAATACCACCCGTAAAGCGATGGGGGCCGAGGCCATCCGGCTTGCCAAGGCAGTTGGCTATTACAGTGCGGGAACAGTCGAATTTATTGTCGATGATGCACGAAATTTTTATTTTCTTGAAATGAACACACGTTTGCAAGTTGAACATCCAATAACCGAACTGATTACTGGCCTCGATCTGGTTGAAGAAATGATCCGTATTGCCGCTGGCAAGCCATTGCGTCACAAACAAAACGACATCAAGATCAACGGCTGGGCCATGGAAAGCAGGCTGTACGCCGAAGACCCCTACCGCAATTTCATGCCTGCCATTGGCCGACTATCGCTATATCGCCCGCCCGCTGAACAGGTGCATGATGATGGAACGCTTACCCGTAATGATACCGGCGTTGGAGAGGGTGATACCATCTCTATCTTCTATGACCCAATGATTGCAAAGCTTTGCAGTTGGGGCAAAGACCGCAAGGCGGCCATCGGGCGAATGCAAACGGCACTTGATGCGTTTACCATGCGCGGCATTGGACATAATATTCCCTTCCTGTCAGCAGTGATGGAACATGACCGCTTCATCAGCGGCAATATCACGACTGCCTTTATCGAAGATGAATATAAAGATGGGTTTTGCGGCGTTACTGCATCGCCAGCTCGAAAACGGCATCTGGGAATGATAATAGCAGCAGCGGCCTGCGGCGAGGCATCGCGACTTAACCCCACCGATGTCAGCATACCTGCGCATCCACGACATGATGACAACGCACACCGCCAGATCGTGCAATTCATTGATGTTGAAACGGGCATTCATCATACAGCAGACGATCAGGCCCTTAACATCACGATGACTGATGATGGGCAATATAACATTAGCACAGTTAAAGTTGATGACAGCGTCCTTCTTGACCTTGCCCGAGCCACTGACCACCCACGCCTTCACGCGGTGATAACCGAAGATGGCGTTAAAAGTGATTATATTTGCGAATTATCGCGCCGTCAGGATAGCTGGCACCTCTACTATCGGGGTACCAGCCTATGCGCCCATGTTCGCGCACCGCATATTGCCGACCTTGCCCATCATATGAAGCCAATTTTAAAGTCTGATCAGTCAAATATGCTGTTATGCCCGATGCCCGGAAGCCTAATGAAATTATTTGTTGAAGCGGGTGATGTAGTTGAGGCTGGCCAGACATTATGTATTGTCGAGGCAATGAAAATGGAAAATGCCCTCACCGCTGAGAAACGCTGTAAAATCGATAGCCTGTTGGCAGGCGAAGGGGATATTCTAAGCGTTGATGCCACCATCATGACCTTTGGTGATGCTGATTAGCAGAATAACATATGTGATCAAATCAATTCATCACTTCGGTCATCGGTTTCACCAAAGCGTTTCAAAACCGCTGGCCGCGTGCCCTCGTAAACTTTATCAAGCGAGGCGGCGATACGTGCATTTTCTCTTTCAAACAGACTATTCCCCTCGAGGTCACTTTCCACAATAAAGGGGCCAAAATTTTCCACATCAAGCACCCACATTGCCTGCGCAAGGCCCAGTTCATTTTTCCAGTGAAGGTCGCAAACCTGTTTGACACCACGGCCAAGAAGCGCCCCCGTACCATAACCGACCGTGGTCAAATAAATCGCCCCATGGGGTACAAAATGATCACGATAATCCTGAGCACTCATCCCACCCTTGCCAATTATTAATTTGGCACCTGATTCTGCCAACCATGGGCCAATCCATTTAGAAAACCGAAAAGAAGCGGTAGCAGTAACGGCACCGAGATCAAAACTACCATCATCGTGTTGGGTCGCGGCGGGTGAACAATGAAAATTGGCAGCGCTTTTTGCGGGCAAATCCAACGGCATAGCAATGCCATCCTCTAACACACGCTTATAAATCCCCTCGCGCGCCGTATAAACTGTACCATCAAGGTACACAATATCACCGATTATCAGGTCTGCCAGCGCTTCGGGTGTTGGATTTGCGCTTAAATGGATTTTTCGCGGTTTATTGGAATTTACCATTCAACAGTCTCCCGCCTTTGGTAGTCGGTGAACCATGCTGGGTCGGTGCGGTAGGTAACACGCCCATCACCATAAATCCGGGCGACAGCACGACGCGACGACAAACAAAAAGCGTGAACACTCATTTGCATACCACCAGTATGACAATAGCCAACCTCAATGTTGCAATCAATCACCATTGATTTGCCAACAAAACCCATTGCCCCCATACCAATATTATTGCCAAGCTCTTTGAACTCATCTTCCAACGTAGCAATTTTTGGATCGGGGTTACGATCACCAACCATGCGAAGGCAGGCAGCCCGCTTGCCCAACACCATACAGCTATCTTTTGACCCGCCAAGACCAATACCAATGATAGCGGGTTGACATGCAAGGCCACGCTTACCAAACGCAACCAGTGAGTCCAGATAAAATCGCTTTATCCCCTCAATGCCATCGCTTGGGAAAAGCATCCGGTAATCAGTCCCAAACAAACCACCCTTGTGAACCGTTACAAGGTCAATCCAGTCACCATCAGGTTCAAATCCATATTCAATTTCCGGGGCGCCTATTCCCACATTGTTGTCATGATCAGTCCGCCATAAAGGGTGAACACGATTAGGCCGTAACGGAACCGACTGGGTAGCATTGGCAGTAGCACGGCGAAGCGCCGTTTCAAGAGCAATCGGCCCACCGTCAATTCTGGTTTCATTCCCCATTTTTACATACCACCTGGGGCAGCCAGTATCACCGCACATGGCACGGCTGTCTTCCTTGGCAGCAGCATAATTCTCCAACATCGCCTCAAGAACAAAGCTTGATAGATCGCCATCTTCATCATCGGCAGCTTTTTGCAATCCAGATAAGTAATCATCCGGAATTTCAATAGCTGCCTTTTTCATAAGGCTCTCAGCAGTTTTTTGAATCACATCAATATTTATCATTGCGCTGCCCGCACCAGCGTTTCAGCCTCATCCACACCAAGTAGCGACTCCCCTGGCTTGACGATGGTAAATTTTACTGCCTCACGGCTTACTTCAATCCCGTTATCACCAGCCGTAGCCACAGTGAAATAGGATTGATCCATTGGACCGGCGTCTGGGAAGTCTTCACGAAAATGAGCCCCGCGGGAATTTTCTCGGGATAGCCCAGCTTTGGCGATAACTTCCGATGTATGAATCAGGCTTTGTAGGTTCAACCAGTCATGCCATGAGAGATTAAATGCAAGATTATTGGAGGCAACACCGACCGTTTCCATCTCTACTTTCAAGGAGGCAATCCGCTCAATACCGCGCTTTATACCGTTTGCGTCACGCATCACCCCGACATCATCCCACATGACATTCATAAGGCGATTACGCAAATCCTGAATATTGCCCGGCTTCGCCGACAACGGAGCAATGGCTCGGGCCAACTCCTCATCAAGAACCGTCTCATCCACATCATGCAACGCATTCATTTTTGTCGCGTCAACACCCATCACATCGCCGGCAATCCCACCATAAACGGTAGAATTAGCAACGCCATTACCTCCAAGTCGGTTTGAGCCATGTGCGCCACCAGCATCTTCACCGGCAACATAAAGACCTGGCAAGCTGGTGCGTGTATCAACATCAACAACAATTCCACCCATCAGATAATGAGCGGTTGGAACCACTTCGACTAGACCGCTTGCAAGATCAAAACCGCTATCGGCGCAACGCTTGACCATTCCCTGAAATTTCTTGGCAACCACTTCAGGACCGAGATGCGACATTGATATGTAAACCCCGCCATACGGTGATGTTCGCTTCTGTCGCATTTCTTCATAAATTCCTCGACTGACAATATCGCGTGTTGCGCGTTCACCCTCACTATCATAATCGAACATGAACCGCTTGTTATCACCATTGAGCAAATAACCCCCAGCTCCACGCAGGCCCTCTTCCAGAACAGTGCCGGTCATTTTTGTTTCATCGCCCGCCAAAAGCCCAGTTGGATGAAATTGCACCATTTCCATATCGCGTAATGCCAATCCCCGACGAAGCGCCATTGAAAGGCCATCCATGGTCTTGTCACCAGACGGGGTATGATATTTATACATTGTTGGACCACCACCAGTGGCCATCAGCACCGTTTTCGCACGAACCAGCCGGAATGTTCCACGCCTCATGTCAATAAACAGAACCCCAGCCAACGCGCTACCATCTTGCGATGGGATAAGGCCAATGGCCCGATGTTCCTGTAATTTTTCAACTGGGCGAGATAATACTTGTTCCATTAGCCGGCCAATAATTTCAATACCGGTTAAATCACCCTTATGGGCGGTCCGGTCAAATGTCTGACCCGCAAATGCTTTTTGATGAAGTGTGCCGTTCGGATTACGATCAAAAAAACAGCCAATTTCATTTTCCAGCTCATGTATCCTCGTCACTGCCGTGCTGACCAAACGCCATGCCATATCCTGATCAGGCAGCCACTTGCCGCCAATGATTGTATCCATGAAATGGCGCTCCACAGAGTCCTGTGGGTTCAATGCCACGTTGTAGCCACCTTGCACCATGCGTGTGCAGCCACATTTCCCAATCAAGCCCTTTACCGCTATAGTGACCTTCTGGTTGGGAGCAGCCTTTTGGGCATGCAAAGCAGCAAACAGCCCCGCCCCACCAGTGCCAAGAATTAGAATGTCGGTATCATGTCGTTCAATTATTGGTTTCATTATATTATATCGCTTTCAAGAAAAAACTTGTCGACACCATGAAGGCCAACGCCACTGCCATCGAGGCCATTGTTTTCTGGTGAGGACTCCAGGGCAAAAATTCTAGAGCCATTAACCGTAGACCACCAAAGAGATGCACCGCCAATAAAAATACAAGGCCAAATTCAGCCACCTTCACAATCGTCAAATCGGTAAAACGCAGCAATCCGTCGAGGCGTTCAGGCGCTGTAATAGCAAGAGACAGCATGTAGAAATGAACCGGCAGGAATAGCGCGAGTCCAAGCCCAGATATTCGGTGCAACAAAAAAGCAACCCATAACGGGTGCGAACGATGTGGCCTAATCACAGCCCGCCTCCTGCCGACGTAACCGCAAAAACCGCGCGGCCCCCAAGCCCCAGCAACCCTGCAAAAACTATCCAGCTTAAGATTGTTAGGGAGCGGCCTTTTAGCCCCAGCCATTCGAAACTAATCACTCGCAGCCCAATTGCCCCATGCACCGAGACTGCAACGACAAAACTGCCATAAAACAGAAACCAAGCAAACGAACCTTGTGTGCGGCTTAGTATCTCATCAACAGTTAAACCCCCCTGCACTGCATAAATCATCACGGCGATGTGCCCAATGACCAGGGGAACCATAATCAGCGCAGATAGGCGTTGGGCCATATATAGGCGAATATCAAGCATTTATCGGCTCCAGCGGAACATCGCTTTTGTCGTTTCCCGCTTCAGGCCAGCAATTGACAAGGTGGGGTTTAGCTCATTCGGACAATATTGCACACAGCCTTGCTGAGAATGGCAATTGTGACACCCCCCATTTGATCCAACAGCAGCTAGCCGCGCGTCCTGACCAGCATCACGGCTGTCATTAACCAGCGACCAAGCCCGGTTCAGCGCCGCTGGGCCAAAATAATCAGGGTTATTTTCAACCACATCACAAGCAGCATAGCACACCGCACAATTAATACACTCAATCGCCTCGCTTGCAGCAATACGCATCGGATCATCGGGCGTGATTGCGGCCATAGGGTCGTCACGAGTGGCACTTGGGTGAAATACCGCTTCAGCGGCAACCCACTTCTCAAAGAATGGGTCCATATCGGTTGCAAGATCCTTGATAACTGGCAAATTACGGAGCGGCCCAACCTCCAGTCTCTCATCGGTGACAACTTTACTAACATGGGTTCTACAAGTCCATCGCGGCGCCCCGTTTACCATCATCGCACATGATCCGCACATGCCAACACGGCAAGCAAAACGGTAGGATAAAGTGGGATCAATATGCTGCTGAACATATGCCACAACATCAAGCACAGTCTGATTTTCACGCGCTGGCACCTCATAATCCTCAAAGCGACCATCATTTTCTTCTTCGCGCCAGATAGACACGGTCATCATCTTTGTATCGCTAGTCAACAAACCAATCCTTTTCATCATCAAAGCTTTTAGAGTCAGAACTATATATTTAATTTTTTCTTTTATATAACAAATAATATTTACTTTTTATGTAAGATAATCTTACATTATTTCTGCTCTACCCGCGCAATAACGAAAGGCTAAAAATTTTGTCTATCCGTCAATTACGGACATTACGCGCCATTCAAATGCACGGTTCATTCAGCGCAGCTGCAAATGCTTGTCATGTTACGCACGCCGCGGTAAGTCAACAAATGAAGGCGCTGGAGGCAATGTGGGGTGTTGCCCTATTCGATCGCAGCCAACGCAGGCCAGAACTTACATCTACCGGCAAAGCAATGGCCGCAAAAGCTGATGAAATTCTGCGTGAATATGATGGTATGGTGGCATCCGTAATGGGTGACAGCGGATTTCAAGACAATTTTGTACTTGGCGCGGTCCCCACCACCCTAACCGGGCTTGTGCCTTTGGCGTTATCTTTATTGCGTCAACGCCACGTCGATTTGCATGTGGTGATATATCCCGCTATGTCACACCAATTAATGCAACAGCTTGATCGCGGGGTAATTGATGCAGCAATCATCACCCGGCCCGGCCTATTGCCACAAGGGCTTGCTTGCTTCGATATTGCCGCTGAGCCGATGCAATTGTTGGCCCCACCCGAAACAAAAAATGATGAACCTTTTAACCTTCTTCGAACCCACCCATTCATTCGGTTTGACCGAAATGCCATTTTTGGCCAGATGGTCGAGAGCTGGCTTCAGCAGCATAACATTAATGTCAAAGAGTCAATGGAGCTTGAGGGTCTTGAGGCTATTTCCAGCATGGTGATGGCCAATCTCGGCGTATCAATTGTACCCAAACGCTGTGTGCAGAGCAAAAGCCCACTTCCACTGAAACGCCTCGCTCTCAGTCCAGATGCGCCTCCCCGCCAGCTTAGCCTTGCCTATCGGGACGGTAACCCAAAACAAGCTGTTATTCAGGCTGGTGAAAAGGCCCTCTTGGATGCAGTGCGGATTGGTGAGTTTTAGCCTCACACCAGCCTTACCGAAACAGCGCGCATTATTTTGTCTATTTACAAAATTCCTTGCGAATTGCATTGCTGTGTTGGCCAAGATCTGGAACTGCACCAAGTCTCGGCATAACCCCATTCACGATCGCCCCCGGAGACAGCAGTTGCACATCTCCCGTTGATGTGCGGACAGCGATAAAACGATTCTGCGGATGTTTTGTAAATTCATCCATATCATTTAAACGGCCAAATGCGATTTGCGCAGCCTGCAATTTTTTGACGATTATATCGATTGAGTGTTTTGCAAACACGTCATTGATAATGGCATCTAATTCAACACGATTCTGCACCCGTTTCACATTACTATCGAAGTTAGGGTCTTGCGGCATATCCGGTTGGTCTAACACTTCAACACATAGTCGCAGCCATTCGCGCTCATTCTGGATCGAAATAAGCAGCATGCGGTTATCACCGCAAATATATGCCCCATAAGGTGCAATGGTGGGATGATGCAAACCGGGCCTGCGGATTGTGCGACCGCCATATTGATGCTGAAGGTAGGGCACATTCATCCAGTCAGCGAGCGCATGAAACAGTGAGACTTCAATCAAACGGCCCTGTCCAGTGCGCCCTTTTGCGACCAGCGCTTGCAAGATCGCAGCATGGGCAGTCATACCAGCGGCGATGTCACAAATCGACACACCCACTCGGCCCGGCTCTTCGGGCGCACCAGTAATCTGGGCTAAACCCACCTCGGCCTGTACAAGAAAATCATAAGCCTTCATATGGGCAAAGGGGCCAGATGCGCCATAACCACTTATATCACAGGTAATCAGTGCTGGATTTTCTTTACGCAAGTTTGCCATTGACACTCCAAGCCGCTCTAACGCTCCCGGCATTAAATTCTGAATAAACACATCCGCCTTAGCGAGCATTTGTTTCAAAATTTTCATTTCATCAGGATTTTTCAAATCAAGCGCAATTGACTCCTTACCTCGATTTAACCAAACAAAGTAAGAGCTATAACCCCGCGCATCAGCATCATAACCACGGGCAAAATCACCCTCGGGCCGCTCTACTTTGATAACCCGTGCCCCAGCATCGGCAAGCCGACTGGCCGCATAAGGAGCGGCAACCGCTTGTTCAAGGCTCACGACAAGCAGCCCGTCCAAATCACGGCTTAAGCCTTCACCCATTTTTATCTCCCACATGAAATAAGCATCGGCCCGATATTACCCAACTACTCATGCCAAGGCTTCATAATCTCGGATAACTGCCTCAGCACGCTTTATCACTGGAACATCAATCATTGCTCCATCAAGCTGAACGGCTGATCCGTTTGAAGCCACAGCCTCCATTACACGCTTAGCCCATGCATAATCATCATCGCTAGGCCGGAACACTCCTTTCGCTGGACTAATCTGCCTTGGATGAATCAACAGCTTTCCACCAAAGCCCATATCACGGGCGCGGCGAGCCTCACCTGCGACAATATCTTCATCATCAAACCGCACGGAAACCCCATCAAGAGGAGGTGCCTTGTTGCCAAGGCGTGATGCAAGGACAACCCTACCCCGCGCATAATGAAGCGCTTCCCAATGCGGCTCTGCACCAATATCAAGCGAAAAATCAAGATGGCCGAACGCACATTGCAAAACCGATGGATGTGCCATGATATTTTCAACCATGTCTAGACCGAGAGCACTTTCAATAATCGGAATAATAGGCATCGTAATGCCAAGCTTTTGAGCCAACACTTCGATATGGCTTGCAGACTCAGCCTTAGGCAGCATGACCATGTCTGGTGGAGACTTGACCAACACCTCAAGGTCCTTCTCAAACCACATTGAACCAAACCCATTACAACGAACTACGAGGGGAATCTGCAGTGTATCCCGAGATACCAGTGCTTCATAGGCAGCAGGTTTGTCAGCTTCTGACACCGCATCTTCTAGATCCATGATCACCGCATCTGTGCCGCTGGCCGCCGCCTTTGGTAGCAATTCGGGTCTATGGCCGGGAACGAATAGCGGAACCGTTAATGGTTTAAACGAATGCATGATTGCGCCTCTCTCGGGAAAATAATGGTCACAAAGTTACGGTGGCTTTCATCGTGACATTTCCATCTGCGCCACGCACGCATGCGACGAGGTTACCATCTTCTTTGTCAGCATCAATCATAATTGGATCACCGCAGACAAGCGGGCGTACCCCGCGATAAGTCATTTTCTCGGGTAATTTGCCAGCAACAGAGCAGGCAAGGTTCAACATCAATGTAGCCTGTAGAGGGCCATGCACCAGTAAACCGCCATGCCCTTCAATATTAGTTGAATAAGGAAAGTCATAATGAATGCGATGGCCGTTAAAAGTCAGCGCCGAGTAGCGGAATAGCATTACCGTATTTGTGTCGACATACCAGCGATGCGAAGCATGACTGTCAGGAATAGAAGCCAACACCGGCGCAGGTGTCACTTCCTCACGATACACAACATCATGACGCTCACGTAGTTTTAGCGTTCCATCAACTGAAAATTCATGCGTGATCGCCACAAAACATAGATTCCCACTTTTGCCCGATTTAAAGGTAATGTCATCAATCTGGCTGTATCTTTTTACATGATCACCAATCTTGAACTCTTCATAAAACTCCAACCAGCCACCAGCCCACATACGGCGCGCATAGGGGATTTCTGGCAGAAAACCTCCTAGTTTAGGATGGCCATCTGGGCCGAGTGCATCCGGGGCAACTGCACCAGGTGCCAAACACCAATGCATGCCCGGTGGAACATCATTTGACTTAAAGCAATGTTCGCCGAGCGTTTGCTTAAAATGATCAACCATGCGCGGTGTGATAAGATCATCACTTGTGACACTGTTTCCAACCCAATCCGAATAATCCATTTACTGTACCTCGTTTATTTGTGGGCTTACTTATGGCTCATTTGCAACCGATTGGCCAAGTCACTCGCTGAAACATCCTCGAGACTATCAACTAATGACCAGAGATCGGCTGCAGTTTCGCTGCCAACAAGTGCGGTTGCCTTAGCCCGCAAACGATTTGACAGATGTATGGAGTCAATGGGTGTCAAAAGATCAAAATTTTGACTGCGCGCGTCTTCATCTGCTGAATATATCGTAACTCTTGAAGCACTATCTGCAATCTTGTCATTCCCAACCACCTTAACTTTATCAGCAAGAGCAATTAGATCTGCATCATCGCAAAGGCTATCAAGGTAGCTCTCATAGGCCGCGAGATCTATACCACGAAGCACCATAGCCGCCAGAAACACATAACTAAATTTTATTTCAAGGCCAGTTGACGGTGTTTTTATATCACAAACATTTTGCCAACGCGGTGCAACTTCAACCTCTATCTTTTCAAAATCATCCGCCAGATCTGTGCTGTTTGCAAGTAGTAGTAATAAAGCCTCAATCATCGCATGGGTACCATGACAGCAAGCATGAAGTTTGTGACTGACAGAGGAAAACAAAAAGTTATCGAATGACCAGCCCGCAATTTGCTTGCTACCATCATGGACACCGTGATGCGCATTCAGAAAACTTTGTGGACCGGCAAAAGCGTCATGGCTGGCAGTAAAGCCAAGTCTGGCAAGACTTGCAGCCTCAATCCCATTGGCAGCCGCAGCACCAGCATTAAATGGTTTTCCCATTGTGCCAAATTGTGATTTCAAACCTGAAGCACGACTGCTAACAAGCCCCAACGCAGTCCTAATAGCGCTGCGGTCCAGCCGGTAAAGACGGGCTGCAGCAATAGTTGCTCCAAAGGCACCCGAGGTTGCTGTTTGATGAAATCCGGCGTCATAATGATCGCGGCCTAAAACCATACCAATCCGGCAGGTCGCCTCTGCACCAAGCAAAAATGCATCAATAACGTCATCGGCAGAGCCCTCCATTTCCTCCGCAGCGGCAAGAGCTGCAGGAAAGATGGCAACCGACGGATGACCGATGTAGGCAAAATGCGTATCATCATAATCCAGCGCATGCGAAATTGTGCCATTGGCAAGGGCGGCGGCACGTGCTGGCAGGCGCGTTGAGCCACCAGTAACAGCAGCAATTTCAACGCCACCTTCTGTTGCAACAAAATTTCGGATAATATTCGCCAAGGGTTGATCAGCGCCAGCAAGACTTACCACCATCCAGTCAAATAATGACAATCGTGCCATATTGCGCGCGTCTTTGGGCACCTGGCCTAAATCAAGGGTCGCTAAATCGAGAATATGAGGTAATAATGATTCATCCGACATGATAAGTTCCTTGTGTTTAAACAAGCAATTAATCTTGAAATTTCTAATTTGGCTGGTCCGGCATTTTCCAAGTCGCCGTTGTCACTGCAGCAAGTTTTTCATCAACTCCCCAAAGTCGACTTTCCATAAAAGATAATGTCCGGCCCTTTTTAATAAAACGCCCTTCAACAACTGCACGTCCCTTGAGAGCTGGACGCATGTATTGAGTTTTCATCTCGATAGTTATGCCACCAGTTCCGACAGTCTTGTGCAACAAATGGCCCATCGAAATATCCATCACCGCAGCCATGATACCGCCATGAAGTGAGCCTTGCGGGTTCATTAGCATTTCGGTAACTTCGAACGAAACGCGTAGATGGTCCTTATCAGTATTAGCCATATCAACTGGCAAATATTCGAATTTAAGACCTAAAAATTTTGCAAGAAAAAATTTTTCGAAAACCTGCTCATACGTTTCGAGAACACTCTCTATGTGATCACGGACAAAGACCGGATCTATCTTGCGTTGATCAAACAATGATTTGGCTCCTATCAAATTAGTAAGATCAAAAAGAACAATAGAAATAGCCCTTAGGCGCAGCGAAATAAATTTCTTCACGCCGCAATTGGGCTTTTGCCTTTCAACTGAGTACGGTGCATAACACGCCGTGTTGATGGATCAAAAGCATCGCGCCGGTGCATTACCATACGGTTTTGCCACATAACTAGATCGCCCTTTTGCCATTCATTGTGCCAGCTATATTTTGGCCTCGTAGCATGCGCCCACAATTCATCAAGAAGACTGTTACTGTCAGATTCACTCAAACCTATGATGTAAGCATGCGGCCGGCGCCCTAGAAACAACGAAACACGGCCAAGTTGGTCCTCGTATACTAGCGGGTGGCGCGCACCTGGTGTTAGTTTTATATCTGTGATTTCTTCATAACCTTTTCGAAGCATGCCAGCGCTGTTATGAGCCGCATCGTGTATGAGAGTCTTCCCCTCAATTGCTGCTCGCAAGTCAGCAGGCAGTTCCTTATAGGCAGCAACCATGTTGGCAAAATAGGTGTCACCTTGGCCCGACGGTACCTCAAGCGCATAAAGAATTCCGGCTTCAGGCGGGTTGTCAATATAGGTCATATCAGCGTGCCAAACAGCCTCGCCATCCCCAAGGTTTCCAATTGGAACACCAGTGTCATCCTTTAAATTCGAAATTACATTAATTTCTGGAAATTCCGGCAGGAAAGTGACACCGTATGGGTTTGGCCCAGGCGGATCAAGTTCACCAAAACAGCTGCTAAAACGAATCAAATCTGCATCGCTCAGGCGCTGATTTCTAAAACGCAGAACGAGGTTTTCATTCCACACTTTGGTGATCGCCTCAATCCTGAAATCATCTAGCGGCTCGCTAAGATTTATATCTTCAATATCGGCGGCGATCATCTCACCAATCGGCAATGTCCTCATCAAACTACCTCACTTTCGATTAAAGCTACATATTTGAAAAATCCGAGCTGAGAATTACACTCCATCAGAGTTTTGTCTACGGCAAATCAACTCTATCTTTAAGATAGAAGTCCAGCGGAATACCGAAATTAAGACGCTGTTTCTCTAACTTTTTGCATTGCCAACGTTTAATGCCGAGTGCTAACAGATTCAATATCGTTATTTCCGAGGTTATCATGACAAAAATTTGTAATATTGAAACATTTAAAGTTGGTATGCCTCTCACAAAAACATTCACAAGTGGCAACAAATCAAAGAATGTCACGCGTTGTCTTGTCATCCGTATTACAGCGAATGACGGATCCGTTGGTGTCAGCAGCGTTGATCCATCGAGTAGAGCGGTCTTTCCTGACACCGCCGAGGCGCTCGACGGTACTATCCAAAAACACTTGGTACCAATTCTGTTAGGCGAGGATCCAACAAATATACATCGGATCTTAAATCTGATAGGGGCAAAAACAAATAAGCAACTTGGCGCTAGAGCAGGAATAGAGCTGGCCTGCATTGATTTGACATGTAGGCTTATGGAAATATCCCTTTGCCAATATTTAGGTGGATCTATCAATGACAAAGTTTTATTTAACGGCTGGGTAGGCGAACTGCCCCCTGATGAAGCAATGGTTGAAGCATTAGAATGGCAAAATCGGGGCTTTCGATCAATGAAGATCAAAGTTGGCAGCAATATTGAACAAGACATTGCCCGCATTAATGCCGTACACCAAGCCGTTGACCCCGGCATCAAATTACGTATCGATGCCAACGAACAATACACCGTAAAAGATGCCAAACTTATATGTGATGCGGTAAAAAATTGTGATTTAGAGCTATTTGAGCAGCCCGTCCATCGGGACAACCTTGAAGGGCTATTCGAAATACGTAAAAAAAGTGAAATACCAATCATGGCCGATGAGTCCGTTGGTGATCACAAAAGTCTGATGAGAGTGATAAAAGCTGATTGTGCGGACCTCGTGAAATTTGGGTTGACACAAGCCGGCGGTGTTACCGCCGCTTCTAAAATGATTGCGTCTGCTGAGGCCGCAAATTTACAAGTGATTGTTGGTCACGGATTCGGATTGAGTTTAAGTACCATGGCTGAAATTATGCTTGGTGCAACATCAAACAATATTTTACCAGGCCTCGAATGTGTCGGCCCATTAAAGGTAACTGACACTGTTACGAATGAGCAATTAGACATCTCAAAGGGAGAAATTAGCATTGGTGCAAACTTTGGAATAGGCATGACCTTGGACGAGTCAAAGCTAGAAAAGTACAGTTTTCAGTAATAAGGTCCCAGCTGCCAAAGGCCTCTCAACACTTTAATAGAAAACTAAAGTTGAAAATGTATTATTCAGTTTTTCAGAAACAAAATCGCAAGCCATTTTGTCGAATTGGGTTATGATGCTCGAAAAGTGCAACTGATGAATATTCATAAAACCATTCAAAAAGGAGCCTTTTCATGAAAATTGTTGGTATCAAAGCGAGTGCGCATCGGATTGATGTCCCCATTCCTCTTTTTGACAAACCAGTAGTTACCCGAAAAATAGTACATTGCGAGGTTTATACTGACAGTGGTGAGGTTGGTTACGGCCTTACAGGTGGACAGTTCTTACCCCACTCTGTGGTCACTGCGTTAGAAAACGATTTTCTCGACGTAGTTGAGGGTCTGGATCCGAGAGACACCGAAATGATCCATGAAAAAGTTTGGTGGGAGCTAAATCAACGCTCCATGACAGGAGTAGTCTCCTTGGCTTTGTCAGCTCTTGACATTGCCTGTTGGGACATACGAGGAAAAATAGAAGGTAGAACAGTTGCACAGCTTCTCGGTGGTTGCAGGGATTGGGCACCAATTTATGTGACGTTTGGGTTTCCACGCTACGACATAGATCAACTTGTTGAAGCAGCTATTTTACAAGTTAAGAGTGGTGTAAAAAGGCTGAAAATGGTTGTCGGGGTCGACAAGGGTGGCTGGCAGGAAGATGCCCGCCGCGTTATTGCCGTCCGAGAAGCAGTTGGTCCAGACGTTGAACTTATGATCGACGCAAATTATAAATTCTCTCCAATTGATGCTAAACAACTCTGTCGCTCGATCGAGGATTGCAATCTAACTTGGTTTGAAGAACCATTGTACGCGAATGACCCTAAAGCTCTGGCAGATCTTCGACGGGAAACACGCATACCACTTGCTGCTGGACAAATGGAAGGTAGTAAATGGCGTTATCGGGCTTTCATTGATCACAGCTCTCTAGACATTCTGCAACCAAATGTTTGTTACAACGGTGGCTTCACTGAGACTTTAAAAGTTGCTGGTATGGCACAAGCCTATAACCTTCCTATTGCTAATGGTGGAGGATGGCCATTGCACAACTTGCATACAATGGCTGGACTGATGAATGGTTGGCGAGTGGAGTTTCACCTAGGCATGCAAGCGACGGGTGAGCTGCTTTTCAAAAATCCCCCAAAGCCGGAGGGAAATATTGTCAAAGTATCAAAGAAACCAGGTCTAGGGCTGGAGCCCAACAAAGATGCCCTAAAAGATACTGTGATCACACCAAGCCGCAGTTAAGGCTTTAATCAAAAGACCCGAGGAGTCTTTGAAAATTTTCGCACTTTCTAATGCTGAAATCGAGACAGTCCACCGTCAACTGGTATTATAGTTCCATTAATATATTTTGAGTATTCGGAACTAAGAAACACGATGAGGTTGGCTATGTCATGAGGTTGGCATGGCCGTCCGACTGGAACATGGCTTTCATGCGGGTGGCCGCTAAAAACCCCTGCCTGAACAAGGTTTATTGAAATGCCATCTTTGCCAATCACTCTCGTGAGACTTTTTGCCCATGCGGCTAATGCACCCCAAGCAGCAAACTCCACATTAAAGGTTGAAGGCTCATGTGAGCCAATCACATGAATAATCCTTCCACTCTTTTGCTTTTGCATTTTTGGAAGAATTTTGTGCGTTAGTTCACGCGTCTCTTCAAATAATTCGTTCATAGCGGCTTGCCATTTTTTATCACTGATCGTGATGTCATGTTGGTAGCCAGAATTAATTTTGTTGGGAGCGGTGATAAAAATATCACAGTGTTCGGCGGCCTCTGAACAAATGGTCGCTCCCTCATCATGAAGGGCACTTTTAATAGCATCACAAACCCTATCATCACCCAAAACAAGCGCGCTTTTCTCCTTTAATTTCCAGACCGACATATTTATTCCTATCAAAAAGCAAATTTTTTTAAACCACCATCCACGGGTATAACAGAACCCGTGATGTATTCAGCTTTCGAAGAAGCTAGGAAAGCCACCAAATAGCCGACATCCTCGGGTGAACCCAGATAACCTAGAGGTATGTCGCAACTCGCATATTTTTGTCGTTCTTCCGAACTATAATTATTCAAAATCTGTTCACTTATAATTTTACCCGGTGCAATTTCATTAACAGTGATTCCATATTTGGCAATTGCACGCGACAGACCTTTAGCCCAAGCATGAACCGCCGCTTTTGGAGGGTTTGCAGTACCCAATTTCTCAGGTTCAGATTTCCCTGTTATGTTAATTATGCGACCGTGCTTTTGTTTTTGCATTTGCGGTAAAAACGCGAAAGTCAACTCCCTGATCACAACATAGTTCAAATGCAGCTCTTTTTCCCAAAGTTGAGAAGGATAATCAAAAGGCGTATTCCGAGGAGCTGATGGAGCCTTGCTACGTCCAGCCGCATTTACTAACACATCGATTCCACCGAGACACTGATTTGCTCGTGTCGCCAGTTCAATTGATGCACCCATCTCAAAAAGGTCAACCGCAACAGGAATAGGAGCCACACCACCTTTAGCAATAATTTCTTCTTTTAGTTTTTCCAGTGACGACATACGCCGTGCAGCAATTACACATTTCACTCCTAAGCCAGCCAATACCTCAGCCGCACCTTTTCCAATACCAGCGCTTGCGCCCGTAACAAGCGCCCTTTTGCCATCCAAATTTAATTTCATTTCAAAATACCCATTCATATGCTCATCTTTTTGACAATATTTGAAATAGTTCCTGAGATAATTGGAATAGTAGAACTGATTTGTCAGTTGAAAACAGATTTATAAATAAACCAAATTCCACCCGCAGCAATTAGAAACTCAATTAATTTAGAGTGCAGATTATCACCCATTTTTTTAACAATTAAACTCGCCACCCAGTTACCCGGAATTGTCAACAGACCCATCAATAACGCATAGCCAATCATTGTTGGTGACAACAAACCAAGAAAAGAATATACACCAGCCCGAGTAGCGCCATTAAAAAAACCAATTAAAGCGTCGGTTCCTAAAAGTATGGATCCTCTCAAGCCGGCGCTGTTCAACCCTGCTATTACCAGCATACCCGTTCCAGCCGCGGCACCACTTACGAGACCATAAATAGCACCAAAACCAATAATTGTTTTGATACCTGACTCAAACTTGCGACGCTTTAAATATCGTCCAAGCGGAATGGCAAACAGTAGGATCAACCCTAAGATGAAAACAAGAACTCGCTCGGGCAACCACTCGAGCAACTTTGCACCAAAATATACACCCGGTAGTGAAGCCATGGTAAACTGGAGCGCTGTTCTCCAAATGATATGTTTCCTGTAAATGAAAACTCGACTGAGATTATTACAGGTCGCAAACACCGAAATAATAGGAATGACAGCCTTTACACCAACAATTGGTGTGAGAATGATCACAAGGATCAGCGCCCCACCGAACCCACCCAAACCACTTATAACAGCGGCAAAAAAAGCGGCAAAAGGGACAATCAACCATTCAACAGACATGTGCCATTCTTTCAAGGTTTCTCAGTTAGACAAGCGTTTAAACGAGCTTTGAATTCAAAAAATAGATGAAAGTTAGGGCATTAATTGACCAAGCAGCAACTTTCTACTAACTCCGTCATGCTAAAGAAATTTTTTCCGAGGCAGATGTCTATTAATCGAGAAAAGTCTTGATCTGAGACTGATCCTAAGACTGACGTCGCTTTTTTTGCAACATCATCAATCGTCATTGGTCGTTGCGGGGTTCCATGAACAACTTTTGCATGATGATAAAATTCTTTGTCGTTTTTTAACCGCAAGGCCACAATTGATTGCCTCTCGGGTTTTGCTCTAGCCAACTCATCTGATTTAACAATATCTATTTTATTCCGGATTTCCAGAATGGCAGGATGGCTCATCAGTTTCTCATCATGCGCATCAGCAAAAGTGCAATCACCGCGCAAAACCATCAACGCTACCAAGTGCTGAAGACAGATTGTCGGAATTGACGCGTCATCAACAATGTGTATGCGATCAGACGGCATGGTTAAGGTGATTTTCTCTATCGTCTCTATTGTTATCTCTTGTTTTTTGGAAAGAGCTTCAAGTGCATCAAGAACCGACTGGATCGGTGATCCAACACACCACTTTTTAATTGACGCGTTGCTGATTTCAAATATTTCACCAAGCCCATCAATTAATTTGGACGCATCTGGCTGTTCTGCAAAGCAGGGCAAAAATCCCCGCTCACCGGTGAGGGGATTTTGCGGGGACGTCAGATGCATGCGGCCAAAAAAAGCCGAGTACAGACCATCTCTTGCGCCTTTACCCCCAAAAACAAACGCCTTCTCAATGTGATCAGGGTCGCGATTCCAATAAGGCAAACCAGACGCCTGCTGAACAGTAAACGACATCATTGTATTTATCTGCTCACGCTGGAGATTGAAACACGCACTTGCCGCCGCTGCGGCCCCAAATAAACCACCAACGCAGTGGGTCGAGAATTTTATCTTGCTTGCATCACGAACACCCAACGCCATATTACATCGCGCTCCTATATCATATCCAAGCGCGATAGAACGCAACAAGCCCTGCGAACTGACGTTACCAATCTCAGCCGCAGAAATTGCAGCTGGAATAATCGCACAACCGGGGTGAAACCTTCCTTCTAAATGACTGTCATCTGTTTCATCAGCGTGTGCGGCCATCCCATTGGCGAGCGCGGCTTCAAACGCACTAACTTTTTTAGAGGTTCCAAGCAAACTGCAATCCCCTTTTCCACGCATGGCTAGTACAGTGTTATGGGCTTGTCTTCCCGGTAAGAGCGTAATACCGGAAATTATTGCCACGAGTGTGTCCAAGAGATGCATCCGGCAGCGCAAATCCACATCCTCTGGCAACTCCAACTTTGGGGCTTCGCAGATATAATCATATAGTTTTTCTTCAATCATATGTTGTCTCTCAAATAGCTCCCGTTTGACCCGGCCCTCAATCCTTGACAAATTGGGCTTCGAGGTCGGAGAGAAATTCAAAACCAACGAGATCGTTTAATTCTTCAAAATCAACAGCAAGATCCGGTCTATCTAATGTCATGCCTTTGGCCACCACATCGCTCTGAAAAGTCTCAATCGCACGGCGCATTCCTAGAACTGCCGCAGAGGTAAGCAATCTTGGATACGAAACCGCACTTACCCCGTAACTCTCAAGTTTTTTAGGGCTTACAAGAGGGGTGGTTTTTCGGGCACGCAAGCCAAAACCCATATTTACAAACAATGGTTTGGATACTGACTTTGCGATAGTCTTTATATCGTCGGCTGTCTCAATTGCGTCCGCAAAAACACAGTCTGCGCCCGCCTCTATGTACGTTGACAGCCGGTCTACAGCAGCGTTTACCCCATCAATATTCGCCGCGTCTGTCCTAGCTCTTATCAAAAAATTTTCAGATCGCCGGGCATCAACAGCAGCCTTAATCTTATCTTCACCTTCGCTGACCGACACGAGTTGTTTACCGGCCATGTGTCCACAACGTTTTGGGAAGACCTGGTCCTCCAGCGACAAGCAATGCACGCCAATTTTTTCGAATGCTTTCACAGTGAAATGTACATTGACAGCGTTACCATACCCAGTATCCGCATCTGCCACCAATTTCAAATTACAACAGGAGGCGATCTCAGCACATGCATTAAGATTATCCTTAAAAGTAAAAATACCACGATCTGCCCATCCAAGTCGCGACTCAGACAAGCCAGCGCCTGAAATTGTTCCTGTTTCAAAGCCGGCTGATTCGACTATCCTCGCGCTGTACCCGTCATAGATACCGGGGAAAATTGTAATCTTTTCCGCAACTAGCAATGCTCTCAACGATTTGTGGATTTCACCCAAGATGTTTTACTCTGACATCGCTCTTGCCAGAGCGCTTGCGGAGGACAATGTCTCTAAATTCATCACCATTTCCACAATCCTTTCTATTGCTCCAGCACTAATCGAGTTTTTTGCGAGTACTCTGAATTTGTCCTTTATTTCCTCATCACTAGCAAAATCATACTCACTGCCTCTTGGATATTCCCGTGTTTCGCTCTCAATGTCACCAGCTTCAAATTCTATTTCCACTTTGACCATATGCCGATAGCCAGCGCCCTTTTTTGTAATTTCTGGTTCATGAATGACACGCACTCTTCGTGATAAAGCGATCCGTTGAGAATTGTCAACGCAATCAGGTTTAAATTGATCAACAAAAACATTACCTTCAAGTAACAAAGTTGCAACGCAGAAAGGCAAATTCAACTGTGCGGAAGTTAGTCCCTCCGGGCGGTAGTCCCAGCCAACATGGTCAACCGTGACCTGCGATCCAAATACTCTGATCTCCTTGACTTGCTCCTCAGTGAATGGCCGCCGCTTCTGGATATCCTTGATTGCGTCAAGTGTAGTGTGATTTGATCCGACACAAGAATAAAACTTCAATGCTATGTCCATGAGCTGAAATTCCAAACCTAAACCAGCAGTTAATTGATTGAGATCAAATCGATCTTGAGAACGTGAAAACGTCGTGCAAAAACCACCGTAGGGAGCTTCAAAAACATCAATAATTCCTGTAAAGTTCTCTTTTGCCAGCAGTGCCGCAAGCAAACCACTGTGCGCGGATTTTCCAGCATGCATCCGTTTAACCATTGCTCCAAATTGAGCTGCCATTAGGCCGGAGGATTGTGTGCCAGCAATACCCAAGGCGTGCGTGGTTTGATTGGCGGACAGCTTTAGTAGCCTGGCGGCCCCGGCGACCGCTGAAAACACACCTACTGTGGCACCAGAATGCCAACCCTGACCAATATGCTCCTGGCCCATACAAAGGCCGACCCTCGGCCCGATTTCGTAGCCAGCTATGGCTGCTGTTAAAAAATCAAACCCGGTTATATTCTCATTTAATTCTGCTAGTGCGAGTAATGGCGGTAGGGTAACAGCTCCGACATGCAGAACTCCTTTTCTGTGGACATCATCCAATTCAAAACCTTGGATCTGTGTGCCATTTACAAGCGCAGCGTGAAGAGGGTTTAATTTTTCAACTCCGCCCATCAGCGAACAGCTTTTCGTTTGATCAACACTAGCGAGTGCGGAAATGGTTTTTTTGGTCCAATCAAGTTGTGACCCATATAGGCCGCACCCAAGACTATCTAGAAACAACAGTTTGGCCCTGTGAATTACTTCAGCGGGAACCTTGACAAGGTTAAAGTCAGAGACAAAACCTGCGATCCCAGATGTAAATGGGTTATCCACACTTCCCGACTGACCCATTTAATTATCCCCAATTTAGGTGTTGAATAACCTAGTAACATTTAGTTGAATAGAAAAAGGATAGAGGAATTCAAACGTTTTTTGAACCATTAATCGCAAGATTATATATTGGAATTGTCACTTGTCTTTGTGCTTTAATCTAGCGGAAGTTATTGTATCTTCAAAAGTGAATGTAAGCGATTACAAATTAGTTGCCGCTGCAAATTCAGCTATTATGGACACCGTTGGCGTTACCCTCCTTGGAGCTCATAGCAGTGCAACCAATGCCGTTTTAAAAGCCATT
Organism: SAR116 cluster bacterium AG-325-I21; assembly: GCA_003282865.1. Taxonomy (GTDB): domain Bacteria; phylum Pseudomonadota; class Alphaproteobacteria; order Puniceispirillales; family Puniceispirillaceae; genus UBA3439. Next base: position 47,789 of record QBYK01000005.1, read on the forward strand.
GAAACGAAGTCCGACGGTGGCGGCACCCTTGTATTTGGTAGGAAACTTCGTACAAACGCTTTAGATGCCGCGATGATCAATGGCACCGCATCTCACGCTCTCGATTTCGATGATTGCAACAACACCATGGGAGGCCACCCAACTGTTCCAATCCTGGCTGGACTTCTTGCAAATGCTGAAACAAGAGGGGCGACTGGGGCAGAATTCGTGTCAGCATATGCAATCGGCGTTGAGACGATTTGCGCGATGGCAAAAGTGTTAAATTTCCACCACTATGAAAAAGGGTGGCATCCAACTACAACGCTCGGCATCTTTGGCGCTGTCGCCGCTAATTCAAGGTTACAAAGTCTCGATGCAGAAAAAACCGCGACAGCATTAGCAATAGCTACGTCGATGGCGTCTGGTATTAAAGCGAATTTTGGCACATTCACAAAGCCTTACCACGTGGGTCAATGCAACAGAAATGGCCTGCTCGCTGTTAGAATGGCCGAAGCTGGCCTGACTGCCAGCCCCGATGCTTTTGAGAGCGAGCAAGGTTTTTTTGAGGTATATAATGGACACGGTAATTACATGGCAGAGAGGCTCCTGGAGAATTGGGGGGATCCATTCGAAATTGTTGATCCCGGCATTGCGGTCAAAATTCACCCGTGCTGTGGCAGCACCCATCCAGCTGTGGATGCCGCGATCGCCCTCAAGAGAGAGCATAAACTCGAATTAAGCGATATAGAGTTAGTGGAGTCCTGGACTCACCCTCGTCGCTTTAAACACACCAATCGCCCAGTCGTTCACACGGGTTTTGATGGTAAATTCTCAGTTCAATATGTAGTAGCGCGCGCATTGCAAAATGGTAAAATTTCTCTGTCCGATTTCAACAACGAGAGCGTCAATCAACCGGAAATAAAAAACTTTTTGAGCACAAAAATCAAAGCCAAATCGCATCCAAAAGCTAAATCAACAGATAAAAACATATATTTCGCAGAACTGTTTATTACCACAAAAGACGGCAGAAAGTTAACCCTTTTTGTCGATGCACCAGTGGGAAGGGACAAAGACCATCCGCTACCAGAGAATGCTTTAATCAACAAATTTTATGATTGCTGTCAAGGCGCACTGCAAAAAGGAAGCGAGGTTGAACTTGCAGCAATGTTCCACCATTTACATGAAATACCCTCCATCAATCAAATAAGCGAGTTTATCGAAAATGCCTCAATTGAATGATCTCAGTGAAATCATCAGTTACGCGCCTGACATTGTTGTCGTGGGCGCGGGAAACGCAGCTTTGTGCGCTGCCATTTCTGCACGTGAAAAAGGTGCAAAAGTCTTGATCTGCGAAGCTGCCCCTCCAACTGAGCGAGGGGGCAATTCACACTTCACGGGCGGCGCTTTCAGGTTTGCATATTCAGGGGTTGACGACATCCTTGACATTTATCCGGACATTTCCCCCAAAGAGTTAGAAAACATTGATTTTGGAAGCTACAGCGTAAATCAATATTTCGATGATATGTTTGAGCTAACACAATATAGGACAGATGCAGATCTTTGCGAAACTCTTATTCGAAATAGCCATGCAAGTGCCAAATGGGTCGCTCAGAGAGGAGTAAAGCTACAGCCTGGCCTCGGCAGACAAGCCTATCAAATTGATGGAAAATTCAAATTTTGGGGTGGTCTAGCATTGCATATTTGGGGTGGTGGACCGGAGCTATTAAAGGCTCTTTACGCTAAAGCTGACGAGCTTGAAATAGCCATCGCTTATCAAACTCCAGTCACGAAACTTCTGTTGCAGGATCAGCGCATCACAGGGATCAACGCCCAGCACAAAGGTCAATCATTTGATCTCCATTGTAAAGCTGTAATACTCGCCTGTGGCAGTTTCGAATCAAACCCCGAAATGCGCGCAAGATACCTTGGGCCCGGATGGGACCTTGCAAAAGTTAGAGGCACTAAGTTTAATATGGGTGCGGGCCTGCAGATGGCACTAAAAGCTGGTGCGATGCCATATGGAAATTGGTCTGGCTGTCATTCCGTTGCTTGGGATGTAAATGCCCCCCCCTACGGAGATCTCTCGATTGGAGACCAGTTTCAAAAACATAACTATCCCTATGGGGTCATTGTGAATCTTGATGGTGAGCGGTACGTTGATGAAGGACTTAATTTTCACAGCCATACTTACGCTAAATATGGTGGCGAAATTTTGAAACAGCCCGGCATGCAAGCCTGGCAAATTTTTGACGCTAAGTCTACGCCGCTGCTACGCAGCGAATATTTTATTCGCCGTACAACAAAAGTGGAAGCAAACTCGCTTGAAGAACTAGCTGAAAATCTAGCGGGGGTTAACCCAGGTAAATTCCTAAAGACGATCAAAAACTACAATGATGCCTGTGACGGATCAGTCACATTTAACCCAAATATTCTAGATGGTAAGAGCACAGCTGGCCTATCCATAAACAAAACCAACTGGGCCTGTCCGCTTGATACACCCCCTTATCACGCATACCATGTAACCACTGGCGTGACGTTCACTTTTGGTGGTGTGAAAGTAACGACAAAAGCACAAGTTGAAAGCACTTTTGGTTCTGTCATTCCCGGACTTTTTGCAGCCGGTGAAATGGTGGGAGGCCTTTTTTACCATAATTATGCAAGTGGAACAGGGCTTATGTCAGGAGCTACTTTCGGACGTATAGCGGGCGCCAACGCGGTAGAATTTCTGGGAGCCAACACTCTTTAAAGATCACTAAAATCCGGTAGTTTCGAGAGGTTTTCCAATTTAAAAAGGTCCTCAAGCAACTTATCTCCGCTTTTTATTCGTTTCGCAAGCAAAAGGTACTTTTCTGATATGTCAGTTTCATCAAAGGGATTGGTTGGCATTCCCTTAAATTGGGTCATATCAATATCAAATGTAGCACCATCAGTATGTTCGACTTCGACACGCGTGTGCCACGAGTGTTCAGCTGGCGTGTCATGTTTACACAGCTCAATCTTTGCCAACAACTGTTGGATATTCGGATCGCTAAGCAAACTCTCATTGAAATTATCAGGGTCACGCAAATCGACCACAAGACCTGCGGCAACGCAGAATGGAACAGAATATTGTGCCTGCATAATGTCAGCCGGCTGGTAAATTCTATGGTGGCTGACTATTTTCTCTGAACCAAAGACCCTTATTTTTACGATTTCAGAGAGATTTATCTCATTTGTTTCCAGAAGTTTCTTGGCTGCCATTAAAGGCGCGTGCGCCGTTATATGTATAGGGAAAGATTTAAAACAAATCATCGACGACTCCCACCGAGTTCCAAGAGCCTCATCTAGACCAGCTATTTCATATTCTGGACAAAAGGCTTCAAGCAAACCAAAGTGACCATCTATCGCCGTTTCTGGCCCCTCAAAACCTTTCATAGCCAGCTGCGCTGATTTTACCGCAGCTTCTGCTGAGCGCCCCAGATGCAAACGTTTTACCATCCCACCGGCTTTAGATTTAGAAAACGCAAGTATCCCACCAGACATTGACGCAGCAATACCACTTGCGTCTAAAATTTGTTTTGAACTTGCGCCCAAAGCTGAGGCACACGCAATTGCACCACCCACGGGCCCTATGACCCCTGGTGCATGAAACCCTCGTCGTTCGAGCGAATGTTTAGTGGCAACTCCCAGGCGGGATAGAGCTTCAAGCCCGGCAGCTGCAGATACGAGCAGCTGTTTTCCCGATAACTTATGCTCTTGCGCCAATGCTAAAAGGGGGCACATTATTGCAGCGCCAGGGTGCACACCAGCCCCCGGAAAACGCAAATTATCCTGTTCAAATGCATGACAATAAGCGCCCATCAACAGCGCCGCATTACTTGCTGGCAAACCGTTTCTTGGAAAAGTGGGGAAAGCACAATTGCCACTGCTGTTATCATCCACAACTACATCCCGTAGCTTTTTAGACCACGGTTTGGAGGAACCGTACAGCGCGCACGCAAGTGCATCAATGAAACTGTGTTTTAGAGTCCTTACAACCTCTGGTGGTAAACTCTCAAAAACAAGCTTGGACGCAAAGTCTGCTAATTTAAGATTCATTGCCGTTGTTACCGATTATTATCTATGTTGAAATATTAAAGAGCAATAGTGTCTATCAGTCCAGCTGATAGAACAATCAACCCAAGCAATTGAGTAGAGTCGATTTTTTATGTCAGCTGAACAGAAGATTATAGTGACTGGCGATCTAAACTTCATGGGTTTGGGACAAGCTAAAAAGGTGTTCGATCGCATTAAACCAGAGCTGCAGGCAGCAGATGTGGTAATTTCAAACCTGGAGTGCTGTTTTTATGATGACAAACTTGCTGAACAAAATCAGGCTGAAACCGGGCATTTTTACCCGCGATCCGGACAGCGTGAGGGTTTTTACGCCGAACCTGGCGCGGTCTTAGCGTTAAAAACAGCCAATGTGAGCATCGTTGGCAACGCTAATAACTGCAATTACGGAGATGCAGCGATTAGATCAACTATCGACGTCCTCCAAAATCAAAAAATTCCCTTTTCTGGTGTCGGCACAGATTGGAAGCAAGCCTGCCAGCCAGCATTTTTTCACACTAAGGATCTAAAAATTGGGTTCATTCAGCGTACCTCTGTTTACTGGCCGAACAATCACGAGGCATCAATGCACAATCCAGGTGTTGCGACGTTAAAAATCCATACTGCCTACAGCCCACAATTGGATGGATACGCAGCTAACCGACCTGGCACACCACCAGATATATACACATGGGTAGATCGCATTTATCTCGACGATCTTGTCCACCAGATTAGACAGCTCAAGGAAACTAACGATATAGTCATCGCATCGTTCCACTGGGGCTATCGGGAAGAGATCCTCGACTACATGCGTGAAACTGCCCGTGCCGCCATTGATGCAGGCGCTGACATCATTTTTGGGCATGGCCCACATATGCCTCTTCCAGTCGAAATTTACCGTTCAAAACCAATCTTCTTTGGGCTTGGCAGCTTCGTTTTCCATAATGGGCATCGCGGAAAAACTCACGGGCATTGGTTAGGGATGATGGGACAAATTGACATACAAAATAAACAAGTTAAATCGTTTGGGTTTTCTCTCGTCAGACGTGATAAAAAAAATCAGACCTATATTTGCGACCCGGCAAATGAAATGGGGGCGCTAGAGCCAATTTTTTCAGCTATGCGCTCTTGTGGCATTGATTTTTTTATTAGAAGCCAAACAATTGATATCAAAACTTCTAAATCAGAATGAACACGCTAGCCAAGAGTGCCGCAGAGCCACGAAGGTCAGAACCTATTGCAAGGGCCAGGGCAAATTAATGCCGGCAGAATCCTGTAAAAAACCTGTTGGATACTGAAGAGTCAGCCGATCAGACAGGACGCCGAGAAAAATTACAAACAGCAACGCACCTGAAGTACTCTTTAACAGTGATAGCCGTGCTTTAATGAGAAGAAAAATGAGAATAAACCCTGCAATTCCGATTACAAAACCGACCAAAGCCGAAAATAGCAACATTCCGGCAATCCACAAAATATAGTGTTCGTTACTCTTGGAGAGCCCGCCAGAGGTGGTAGCAACACGCTCTGTATCATAATACGATGAGTTCGGCCCATCCGCTTTTATCATTTGAAAGACGAGAGGCACCAAAAAGGCAATCGTCAGACTAGTCGCAAAAATTGGAAATAATCCGGTAAGATAATCATATTGAATTGCATCAAAAAACAGCAGGCAAATAAAACCAAACAAAAACAGTAGAAATGTCAGCTGCGGCAATGAATTTTTATTGCTATGAGCCTCATCTTTATCGACCTTGCCTGATTTTGCCTTAAACTTAACAACAGCAAAAACTGACAGCCCTGTTAAAGCGGAAAGAACCAAAACTAATGGTCGTTCAAAGGCAGAGAGTCCATATACGGTAAAGGTTTGATACACTAATTCTTCTACTTGATCGGCCAATACAAACCCAATTAACAAAGCTGGTCTTGGCCACCCAAAGCGCTTCATATAAATGCCCAGAACACTTACAATAAACAACGCTATTAGATCACCCCACGAACGCGTCGCCTGAAACGCGGCAAAGAAAATAAGACCAAACATAATTGGCGCCAGCAACGTATATTTGATCGTGGTTAATTTAGAGATTTGTGGTGCTAAAAAAAAGCAAGTTCCAGCGCCAAGAATATTTGCCAAAGCGACCGACCAAATAATGAGATAAACAAGATCAAGGTCATCAGTAACCATTTCTACCCCGGGTTCGATGCCAATAAGCACAAAACCACCGAGTAAAATAGCCATACTTCCTGATCCAGGAATGCCAAACAACAAAGTCGGAACCAGGGCTCCTCCCTCTTTCGCATTGTTAGCGGACTCTGGTGCAATGACCCCTCGAATGTCACCAGTGCCGTAACGCTCTTTATTATTCGTAGTTTGCATCGCGTGACCATAAGCGATCCAGTCAATGACGGTACCACCCAACCCGGGCAAAGCACCAACAAGGCATCCAATTGCAGCACAGCGCAACGAAAGCCACTTATTGGCCAGCCAATCCTTTAAACCAGCAGTCCAGCCCTGACCCATCAAAGGTTTTTCCGAGATGGTTTCCTGACGCCTCAATAAATCAACAATTTCCGGGGTGGCAAACATAGCCAAACCAACGACAACCAAAGGTAACGGGTCGATGAGATAGTCAGTGCCAAAATCTAAACGCTCAATGCCGGTAAAAGGTGCGGCACCAAGTGACCCGAGCATTAACCCCAAACCACAGGATGCTAGTCCTTTCCATGCGTTTGCGCCCGTCAGCATCCCAACCATAGTCAGAGCAAGCACCACAAGCATCATTTGCTCTCCAAAACCGATCGCGAGTATAATTGGCATAGCAAAGAAAATTGCAACGGAAAGCACGAGAGCACCAAAAACACCACCGAACATCGACGAAATGAAAGCTGCTGACAGTGCGCGCGCACCCTCGCCTTTTTTGGCGAGAGGAAACCCGTCAAGAACGGTTGCCTGCGATCCCGATGTTCCAGGGATACCCATAAGAACTGAGGGGAATGTGTCTGATGTTGTCGTGACTGACTGAAGGCCGATCATCATTGCTAAAGCCAGGCTTGGATCCATACCAAATACAAATGGTAGCAATAGAGCTAGACCAGCGGTGCCCCCCAAACCAGGCAAAATGCCAACAATAAGGCCGATCGCAACACCAAAAAATAGGTGTAAAATGTGCACGGGGCTTGTGATTGCGACCAGAGCGGCAATTCCAGCATCAAGCATATTCCCTCTCAAACCCCTTGTAAACTAGTAGAGCCGCGCGCAGGACGAACGGCTCTAGTTTTATTATGCAATTCAAGATTTACATCTTTACTTTGAACTTTTCACCAAGCTCTTTACTCATCCATTTTCTTGCCGACGGCTTAATCTTAAAACCAGCTGCCATTACCGGCTTTGCAGCCTTACCGTAATAAACAGGCAAACTTCCGACTGTTTTCTTGATAGCCTTTGCCGCCTTGGGATCCTTAGCTATACGTTTCATAGCTGAAATGTAAGTTTTAACTATCTCTTTTGGCGTTCCAGGCGGTAACGCAACAAGCTTTGACATAACTCTAAGCCCAGAGATATTTAAATAAGCATCATAAGCGGGTCCTTTTGGTGCCTTCCCAAATGCAGCTCGATAGAACTCTTCCATTGTTGGCACGTCCGGTGCGTCCGGATCGCGAAGTCTTTTACCATCAGGACCATTATAACCAAACGCGAACATTGGCACAGTTTTAAACTTTGATTTGCCAACGACTTTCTTCAGATACGGGCCTGTTCCATCAACATTTGCCATAATCTCCTGCCTAAAAAAGGCTTTGCGCTGTTTCGAGGTACTCAAACCAAAAACTGGTTTCACATTAGCACCCATAATCCGCCAAGAGATATAATCACTTAGCTCCGCTGATGTCGGTGTTTTCATGCCTATTACGACAGCTTTAGATTGCGCCTTTGCAACATCGCCCGCAGGGTCGCTCATACCACCTTTGACGCCCATCTTTTCCGCGTTGACGTAAACAATCGCTCCCCTCAGCATGAGCATGATTGGCTCCCATGACATCGGGTTATATTTGATTTTGTCGCCACCTATAGCATACGCCACAAATGTCGAAGTTGAGCCCATGCCTATAACGGTACCATCCTTTTTTGCCGTGCGTTGAAACTTATTTGTGCCAGTGACACCACCACCCCCAGGTTGGTTTAAAACGATGACCTCTGGGTTGCCGGGAAGTTCCTTTTGAAGATAAGGCGCAAACAAACGCGCTAGACCATCCGTGCCCCCACCCTCTTTAAAGGGCACAATCATCGTGATTTTCTTTCCACTGAAATCAACAGCCCATGCTGGCAATATACTCACGGTGCTGATCAGAAAGCCTGCTAAAGCTGCAATAGAAGTTCTGATTAAAATTTTTAAACTCATATCTTCCTCCAATCTTCTTTTGAATGATTCGAAACTTTCTGAGGTCATGTTAGAACAAGTGTCGAATTATACAACCCCTAGTCTACTGTTGATTTTTAGTCAGAATACCCTTTAGCAACTGCCGCAAAACCAGACATATCTTTTTGCGTTGAAATATTCGCTAGATAGTCGAGGAGAAGTTCTCCTCTGGTTTTCGACCATCGACCATGCTTTATATTGCTCATGAATTTTTCAGTAATTTGCTGTTCCGTCAGTGGTTCGTGTTTTCCACCTCGCATATGCGGCTGATTGATTTCAATAATCTCACCAGATTTAAGTGTAACCATCACATGTCCTGTGTAGTTTTTTGGATACTCATTTGATGGATCAATCTCATAACTAATGAGTTTAGACAGGTTGAGCACTTCAGGGTCGTTCACGCGATCATCCGTAAATTGGTTAAGGCCAGCATCACCATCAAAAAATCCAACAGCCATACAAAATGGCATTGAGAACTTCGCCGCATAGCCGGATGAAGGTCTATATTTAGCCTCCAAAGGCTCCCAAAGCCGATGAACCAAACCTTCTCCAGTCTTGCACAATATTCTACTGATTTCATTTACTTTTATTCCACGCTTGCGCAGCGAAATCATACAGTCAATGTAAGGATGAATCATTGTGCCACACGCATAAGGCTTAAAAACAATGTCCTGCGCCAGCCAGCTTGAGCCCAAACGGTCTAACATTTCAGTAAAATCTGGTGCAGCTGTCGGCGCAAAAGCATGAAAGAAACTGTGCGGACCATCTAAAACAGTTTTTGGCGAAAAAAACCCGGACCGAGCAATCAGTGCAGCCTTCACACCACTTTGAGCTGCCCAACCAGGATGTAGCCTTTTTGTCCATGTTCCCTCAGTCAGATACTCTAAAATACCAGAAGCAAAACTGCCAGCTATACCAAACGCAGCTGTGGTTTCCTTTTTACTAAGTCCTAGGGTCACGGCACTTGCCGCTGCCGCACCCATTGCGCCAATAACACCAACCGGATGAAAACCAGCTTTATGAATATGACCTGGTGCCACGGTATTGATACGGCATACTGCCTCTAGACCAGCACAAACTCCTAGAAAAACTCGCTCCCCAGTCAAGTTGAATCGCTCACCGACAGCAAGTGCTGCAGGTATAGTCATCGCGCCTACTCGGATAGGTGCACCCTCGAGAGTGTCATCAAAATCTTCACCATGCGTACCTACACCATTCAAAAGAGCAGCACCCGCAGCATCAAGTCCTCTAAAATGTCCAATTGCGGTGCAAATACCATCATTGTCCCAGCTGGATATTAGCTGTTTAGAATACAGCTCTGGCGCAGCCGCAATGCATAGGCCAGCAGCGTCCACCAAATCAAGAACAGCAACCTCATTCATCCTCGGACCAATATCCTCAATAGTCATAGACGACAACCAATCGGAAAATACTTCGGTTACAGTATCACCCATTATTTTTTCCTCAGTTTTATCTCGCCTAAGCACAGATTGGCTTTTCGCGTTGCATTTGCGTTCTGTGCATCACTCTTAGCTGATCAGAATTGATCGGGTCACGATAATGCATTGTGCATCTATTATCCCACAAAATCATATCACCCAATTCCCAGATATGAGTATATTTGAAGCGGCTCTGAGTAGCATGGCTCCAAAGAAAATCTAGCATTTTCTCACTAGCCTGCTGTTTCCAATCAACAATATATTGTGACGGGAAATCTCTACGGCGTCCAAGATAAAGAGCTGACTTTTTTGAGATTGGATGACGCCGCACAAGGGGGTGATTCGGGCCAGGCACCTCCTCGAGACAGGTCGGCGCCTCGAGTCCAGGACGCAGCTTACCCGCTGAATTTCTGCTTGCATCTTGTTTTGTGTAAGCACCTTTTATTTTTGATTTTACATCTGCAGGCAAAGTTTCATAAGCCAAATACTGATTGCTAAAAGACGTGTTTCCTCCATCTTTAGGCAATAGCAAAGATCTTAAAAAACTGCCAATAGGTGGTTCATCTATGTACGAGTTATCCGAGTGCCAGACAACTTCTCCACTGCCCAACGACGCATTTTCCATCGCGGGTTTTCCATCAGGGCCCATGTTAGTGACCATAATAATTTCTTCATGCTGGGATAGCAGATTTGACTTAATATTAGCAGCTTCAAAGTAGCTGCGACTTGCACCCGGCACGGGCTGACCAAAAATCTTCGTTGCTCCAATATGTTGTTCTTGTGTTATGTGAAGCTGATTTTTGAAAACTAAAATTAAATGTTTGGTCCAAGCCCGTATTAAAACCTCTTTCAATTCTCCACCAATTGGCTTCGCAAAATCAACACCCTTTACTTGGGCACCAAGTGGCGCGTCGAGTTTTTTAATAGTTACGTCTGAAACAGCGTTTGATGAAATCGGCGTCGTAGTCATAGTGATTTTTCCCTAAAACCAAAGAATTGATGTAAATGAAACTGGAAATTTAAACATGATGCAATGTAATAATTTGTATATTATGATTACATTTATGCATTTGATAAACGGGATAATTTAGCTTGAAGCTCACAATTGACAACATTTCAGCATTTGTAAGCTTGGCAACCATGGGAAGTTTCCAACGCGCTGCATTTGCTCTCAAAATAACACAACCAGCACTTACCCGGCGCAGTGAACGACTTGAAGACTCCATCGGTCTCCATGAATATGACAGTGACGACAAATATACTGCCAAAGATCCTAAAAATACTTGCCATAGAATGCCCAGGTATAATCTTACACATAATGGAGGATTCTGGTCCTGCTGTCGCACGTAAAGTAATTTCAGGTGAGGTAGAGTTTGGCGTTGCACCTCTTACAGAACATCATTCTGCACTTTTATTCGAGGAATGTTACAAAGATAAATTTGTGATGATTGCTCACAGCAGTCACACCTTGCTTAACCGTGATCAATTGACCTGGCAATCTATAGCGAGAGAAAATTTTATCAAAATGTATCCTAACAGCGGTACCCGTAAATTGATTGAAAATGCATTAATGGGTCGGCAAATATATCTGCATGGAACTTTTGAGGTTACGCACCGACCTGCTTTACTAGGTTTGGTAGCAAACAATCTTGGTATTTCAGCGGTGCCTCATCTTTCGTCATCAAATGTTGTTGACCCGCCAATTGCAACACGCGAAATTAGCGGGCCGGTCATTAGTAGGTCGATTGGCATAATCACGAACCGCAATACCAATCTCTCGCCTGCCGCGGCAAAGCTCAAAACTATTGTAAAAAACGTGTTTGAAAACCAAATATTTTGAAATTTTCGAAATTCAGTAGCATAATTTTGTTTCAACAAATCTTTGAGATTTTGCAAGACGGCATGTAAAGGAAGAGGTGAGATCCATGAATTTTGAAAAAACGAAAGATGCTTTTAACAATGAACCAATAAAAGACGATTACAGCTCAATGCGAGAGAGATATGGTGTTAAAAATATTTCTGGCCGTAAGATGGGTAAATTCAGCCCCTTATGCCATGAAAAAAAGCCCGAGTTTTTTTCATTAAAAACGCAACTTGTGGAGGACGGCCGGAGTGTGAATCCATTAGCTGAAACAGAAAACCTTTGGGCATGGATTAAAGTATATGCGTCAGGCGGCGAAAACACCCTACATGCCCATAATAACGAAGATCATCTTTTTGTAATACTTCAGGGCTCTGCTGTTTTTCATGGACCAAATGGCGAAAAAAAACAAATTGCCAAGAATGAGGGCATCATGCTGCCTGCTGGTGCTCTTTACAACTTTAGTTGTACGAGTGAAGAACCACTTGTTCTTCTTCGCGCAGGAGCCAGAGCACATGTTGGTGATTTAAGAGATCGAGTCGCAGCGGATGGCAATCCGTTACCAGGCGGCTCAAAGAAAAACAAATTCAAACCACCAGTTTATGCCGAAGGTAAATTTTTTGAATAAGTTACGAAATTCCAAAAATCGACTTAAAAGTAATAAAGATGAGTAAAATTAAGTTGAGGGCTATTGCCGCAAATGGGGTATTGGGATCTGGTTTTCGTGAGACCTCACTTGCCAGGGGGCTTGAATTAAAGCCTGATTTCATCGGATGCGATGCAGGGTCCACTGACCCAGGCCCTTACTATCTTGGCTCTGGCCAAACAGCGTTTCCAAGAATTGCAATAAAGCGTGACCTCTCACTTTTGATGGTGGCCACTCGCCAAGCTCAAATACCTCTTATTATTGGATCTGCAGGAACCGCGGGAGGCTACCCTCATGTCGAGAGCCTGAAACAAATTGTGCTGGAGATCGCGGAGGAAAATAAACTCTCCTTTAAACTGGCAATCATCCAAGCAGAACAAAAAAAAGATCAAATTCTGAAATTATTTCAGGCAGGCAAGATTACCCCGTTAGGTAGAAAAGAGCTTGATGAGGACTCAATCAAGCGTGCCGAGCGGATTGTCGCAATGATGGGTGTCGACCCATTTATCTACGCGCTGCAAAAAAAAGCAGATATCATTATAGCCGGCCGCGCCAGTGACTGCGCGATATACGCTGCTCTGCCACTCCTGCGCGGCGTTGATCCAGGCATAGCTTGGCACGCCGCTAAAATATTGGAATGTGGCGCTGCTGCTGCGGAAAACCGATCATCCCCTGACTGCCTCTTTGCACAAATTGAAAAAAATGCCTTTGAAGTTGAACCGCTTGCAACAGATATGGCCTGCACCCCACAAAGCGTGGCAGCACATAGCCTTTATGAAAATGCAAATCCTTTTGAAATAGTTGAGCCTGATGGCGTCCTGAATATTTCGAATACCAAGTATGCGGCAGTGAACTCGCGTCGTGTCAGAGTGACGGAAAGCATATTTTGGGCCAATGCTATCAAAAATGCTAAATTGGAGGGTGCCGTTTTTTTAGGCTATCAAAGTGTTATTATTGGGGGCATTCGTGACCCTCAAATCATCAACCAGATTGATGATTGGGTGGCAAAACTAAAAAAACGTTTAGCCTCTCGGGTTCACGATGTTTTTGATATAGCTCAGCCAAAATATCATTTTAATATTTCAATTTACGGACAAAACGCAGTAATGGGCGCCCTTGAACCCGAGAAAAAAATAAACAGTCATGAAATTGGGTTAGTATTGGAATTGACCGCTGAAAGTCAAAACATTGCAAATACCATTATCGCGATTGCCCGCCATCAGGCGCTCCATTTGCCAATACCCCAATATAGTGGGTTGATAACGGGATTTGCGTGTCGGCACAACCCCCCATTCCTTGAGAGGGGAAAAGTGTTCAAATTTATTGGCAACAGCACTATCGAAACACCAGAGCCGTTAAATTTTTTTCCATGTCACGTTTCAACGATTTCCGAGGGAAGAGAATTGCATTGAAATTACGAGAATGTGTAAAACTTGTACGCAGTAAAAATGCCGGGCCATTCGAATTGACTATTGATGTGATGTTCAGTAACCCGACACTTTTCAGGTCATGTGTGAAAACTGGTGTATTAGGACCACAGAATATCGCAAATATTTACAATATACCGGATGAGCTCATAAAAGTATTTGAAATTGAGATGATTTCGACAATTAAAATTTCTTTTCCACGCCCTATTTCCCAAGGTGATCTGGGCGATGCTGACAATCATGGCGGACAACAATATAGTCCATTACTTGATTTGGAGATAAATAATGACGGTTGAATATGGGGTGGCACCGCTTAAGCTTGGATTTACTCAGAAATTTTCGTCTTTTTGCGCTGGGACAAGATACGACGATCTTCCAGACAATGTCATTCATGAAGCAAAAAGAGGAATTTTAGATTGGTTAGGCTGCGCCATTGCAGCTAGTGATAATCCAAAAATTCTTACATTCTTGAGAACCTTGTCACAGTTTTCAGGAGGATCTGGTGCTACAGTTATCGGTCAAAACCAAAAAATTAGCCCGCTTGATGCTAGTATCATCAACGGTCAAATGGGCCATTTCTTTGACTATGATGACACACACATGGGCGGCGTCGTCCTGCACACCAGCTCACCAGTATTAGCCGCAACTTTAGCGCTTGGCGAAAAGCAAAATAAATCAGGGAAAAATTTAATTCTATCCTACGTGCTTGGTTTTGAGGCCGGTGTTAGGGTCGGTCAAACAGCCCCGAGCCATCACGACGGTGGTTGGCATTTAACCGGGACCTTGGGAACAATCGCGGCAGGCACAGCCGCATCATCACTTCTAAATCTTGACTCCGTGAAGACCTCGTTTGCGCTGGGGCTTGCCGCAACACAAGCCGCTGGCATGCAACAGAACAGAGGCACCATGTCAAAATCCTTCCACGCTGGCCGAGCTGCATCGAATGGTATTTTAGCCGCGTTAATGGCTTACTCTGACTATGATAGCTCTGATGAAATTATTGAAGGACGCAAAGGCTTTTCAAAGATATATAGTGTGACCCAGAATTATGATGTTTTAACCGACTCTCTTGGTGAGAAATGGATGATTTTGAAGAATGGTTACAAGCCGTATGCGTGTGGGATAGTTCTGCACCCATTGATTGAAGCGATGATCCAGGCAAGCAAAAGTGCCAACATTACGCATAATGAAATCGAAAAAGTTGAGGCTCAGATACACCCGCATACAATAAAAATTACTGGTGTTGAAAACCCCAAGACCGGTTTGAAATCCAAATTTAGTCTGACACATTCCGCCGCGGTGGGCTACATTGAGCGTTGCGCAGGATTAGCCCAATACTCCGATGACAGCGCTCTAAATGAAGAAGTCATGTCGTTGAGAAAAAAAATCATTCCAATACCAGATGAGAATATGCGAAAAGACCAGTGTTCAGTGACGATCAAATACAAAAACAGTCGTACAGAGACAGTTAGCATCACACATGCTTTAGGCACGACAGAAAATCCAGTCTCTGACTCATTTCTTGTAGAAAAATTTATCGCTAATGCAGAAGGAAAACTACTCAATGCCAAGCCAGCACAAATCGCAGAGATGATTTGGGATATAGAAAATCTTAAAAACATAGGAGGCCTTATGCAGGCTGTCTCCAGAAAGTAAAAACATGAGGAAGACATTATGTTTCTCACGAAAGGCCCCAACGTCAGTCACGCACTGACGCTTAAACAAAAACTTAGAGACACGCCAACGTTCTCGGTCGCAGGCGTTTACAATCCTTTATCAGCAAAACTTGCAAAAGATGAAGGTTTTGAAGTTCTATACCTATCCGGTGCTGCACTATCAGCTTCGCTTGCACTTCCAGATCTCGGGATGATGACCTCGGAGGAATTAATTTATGCTACTCGAGGGATTATCAGAGCCGCCAATTTGCCACTGATTGTTGATTGCGATACCGGTTATGGTGAAACTCTAAATCTCATGACCCTTGCCAAAACAATGGATGAGATGGATGTGGCTGTGATTCAAATTGAAGATCAAATAATGCCAAAAAAGTGCGGTCATTTGAATGACAAACGGATAACAAGCCTTGAAGAAATGTGCCGAAAAATTGTTGCATGTAAGGCGGCTACAACAAAAACATTAATATGTGCCAGAACCGACGCTGGTCAGCTTTCAATTAACGAAGCTGTAAATCGAGCACTTGCCTACCAGGAAGCCGGTGCAGACATAATTTTTGTGGAGGCGCTCAAGTCAACTTCAGACATGCAGTTTGTAAGAGAGAGGGTTGCCGGACCAATATTAGCCAATATGACTGAGTTTGGCATAACTCCGGAAACTTCTAAAGCGGAATGGGAAAAATTAGGCTTCAATTTGGTGATTTATCCAGTTTCTGCACTTAGGATTTCTGCCAAATCGATGAAAGATTTCTATCGTTCACTGCAGGAGAATGGATCAGCACTGCCCTCTTTAAAGAGAATGATGACAAGGGAAGACCTATATCGAACTATCGATTACCATAAATATGAAGAGCTTGATCAAACTATCGTAAAGAGCGCACTACCCGAGGTCAAATGACGCTACGATATGACGCTGCTTTTGAAACGATAAAGTGAGAATTACATGGTCGAAATAAACGCTTTTGTCCCCGCAGACATGTCTCAATTAGCTTTCTTTTTGCTTATTCTCGCAAGCCTGGTCACATCATTTATGACCGCTGCTTTTGGCATCGGTGGTGGCGTTGTTCTTATCGTTGTTATGGCACTATTAGTGCCGCCAGTAGCGCTAATCCCTGTTCACGGTATCATCCAGCTCGGGTCTAATGGTGGCCGTGTAGCTATAATGGCTAAAGACGTGGTATGGCGCCCAATGATACCATTTGTTATAGGGGCCCTGATTGGTGCCATTGCTGGGGGGTTAGTCGCTGTACAATTACCAATTTGGCTTGTCCAATTAGGGCTGGGCATATTCATTCTCATAGTCGTCTTCATAAAAATGCCACCTATTCAAAAGAAATATGTTTTTGCTGGCGGTATCATCTCAAGTTTTCTTACCATGTTCTTTGGCGCTACTGGGAATTTCATAGCAGCGATGGTTAAAACCATGAAACTTGATCCACTACCACATGTCGCTACCCATTCAATGATGATGACATTTCAACACCTAATAAAAGTAATTGTTTTTGGCTTCATTGGGTTCCACTTTGCCCCATATTGGCCATTGATCTTCGTTATGCTGATCAGCGGCTTTGTTGGAACTGTGATTGGACGCCAATTTTTGATTAAAGCTGGCCAACATTACTTTAAACCAATCCTAAACACGATATTAGCATTGGCGGCCTTAAGGCTAATTTATGCGGGCTTTACAGGCATAACAATAGACTAGACCCAAAACGCTCATTTCAGCATCAAATTAACCCGCCTCAGGAGGTCAGAATGAAACAACCAAAAAGAACGGCACTCATTACTGGGTCAGGCAAAAACATCGGTAGAGGCATCGCTCATGAGCTGGCCCGAGCAGGACACAATGTTGTTGTGAATGGCAGTAGCGATCGAGAAGCGGCAGAGACTGTCATCCGCGAGATAAATGAGCTTGGCGCTGATGGTATTGTGTCAATGGGTAACGTCGGCATTAAGACAGATGCGGAGTTACTTGTTGAAAGGTCAATCGCCGCCTTCGGTAGTCTCGACATTGTGATCAATAATGCTGCAATCCGGCCACACGGCCCTTTCCTCGACGTGGCTGATACGGACTGGCAAAACGTGATCGATGTCAATTTGAATGGTCCTATCTGGCTGGCGCGAGCCGCCCTACCCCATATGGTAAAAAAAGGCTGGGGCAGAATTGTCCATTTTACTGGAATGAACGCGCAGCGGGGGTACCCTGGTGCCGGTTTTGTTTCTGTCTCAAAACACGGACTATGGGGTTTGACAAAAGCGCTCGCTGTCGAGTTTGGCCCCATTGGCGTTACCACCAATATCATCTCACCTGGAACCTTTCCACATGACGACGAAGAAATTTCTGGAAGTAAGAAATACCTAAAACTTTTAGAAAATAATCCGTCTGGTAGACTCGGCAAACCGTCTGACATTGGAGGAATGATCGCGTATCTCTGTTCAGAAAATGGAGGTTTTGTGAACGGCCAGATGCTGCAAATCAACGGAGGAGTGGTGATGCAGTACTAAAGCTGAAAAACATCTCCGCAGAGTTTTTTAACACATTGCGATCACCTCTCGCCTGTAGAACTGCGCAATTACAAAATATAGTGTCATTTCAGCAGCACCGTTGTAAATCTAACGGCAACCGACACTCCAACGCCAAATTTGTATAGTGGGTAAAAAAAATATTTAAATCGGGAAAGCTGATAATATTGTTATCCCGACTCACGTTATCGCAGCTATCCTACGATGGCAGGTCAGCAAATAATGACCTTGCAGTCATTACAGAGCCAGAAAAAAACTCATCTAGTTTCACAAGCGCGGATAGCGCTTGTTCTTTTTCAAGGCCACCATAAATACAATTTGCAATAAATTTTTTTCTAATCTCTAAATCCGTCATCGGCTGATATTTTCCTCCGCGCATAGATGTTTGTTTGAAATGATGTGTCTGGGAGTTAGTAGTTCGTATCTCAAGCCATCCAACATAATTACTGGGATACGGATCATCCGGGTTGACCCGATAGGAAACCTTTTGAGCAAAATCTATCACCCCAGGATCTCTCAACGTCTCCTCAGTAAATTGCGCTAGACCTGCATCACCGTGGAGCATTCCTACAGCAACACAATACGGCACTGAGAACTTCGCGCCATAGGGAGTTGACGGTTGGCGTTTCTCAGCAAGCGGTTCCCAAAGCCTGTGGACCGTTCCCTCACCAACATGTGCCTTGACTGAAATAATATCGTTTACATCAATCTCGGCCTTTGCTGCAATCGCACAGTCGATGAAAGGCTGAGCCATGGTGCCACACGCGAAAGGTTTAAAGGCTAATTTTTCAAATCGCCAAGACTCACCCCATTCATTCAATAACGAGAAATCCTGATCAATTGATGAATCCGCAAAGGCCGAAAAAAAACCATGTTCGCCCTCAAAAACTGTTCTGGGTCCTAAAAATCCACTTTTAGCTAACTTCGCAGCCTTTAATCCACTGGCAGCTGCCCATCCGGGATGCATTCGCTTCGTCCATGTGCCCTCAGCAAGATATTCAATGATACCAGATGTCATGCTACCAACGGTACCTAAAGCAGATGTAAGTTGTGCTGGCGTGAGCTTAAGGGCGATCCCAACCGCAGCCGTGGCGCCAAAGGCACCTAGAACACCTGTCGGATGAAATCCCTGTCGATGTATCGCCGTGGGTGCAACAACGACTAAACGGCATACCAACTCGGCTGCCAAGCTGATCGACCGAACCCAGGTATCACGATCAATATCAGTTATGGAACCCACAGCAATCATAGACGGAATAATAGAGGCAGCGAGATGCACTGGCGTGCCCTCATAAGTGTCGTCGTAATCTTCACCATGAATAGCCGTCCCATTTGTAAGACAGCTATCTGCAGAGTTTAGCAAAACTTCGTGACCAATTGCCGGGAATGACCCCGACTCAATCGCCGCATCAATAATTGCACGGATATAAACTTCGTTACGAGCTGCATACATCAGGCCTACCGAGTCAACTGTAAGGCGAGCCACAGTCTCCGCCGCGCCAATGGGAAGCCGGCTGTTTTGATCAAGCGCCCATCGAGAAAAAGCCTCAGCGACAATCTGTTTACTTTCGGTGAGCACTGATTTTGCCATTTTGTTTTTCCAATTTACTAATTAAGGAGCTTTTGAGGCATGCGTGCAATAGTGATCGAGGAGACTAAGCAACCGCCTCGCCGCATTAGCTTTGGCCCCAAAACACCATGACCACTGGGGTGAATAATCCTTACTTGCCCGGTTGAAAGGAACGATAATACATTTCATCGGCAACGGCTCACCGCTAGACATAGGTCATTAGACAATCTCGATTTCTTATGAGGATAGCTTACTTCCCCTGCCAAACTGGTTTCCGTTTTTCCATGAAAGCACGGCGCCCTTCGATATAGTCAGCACTGTCAAAACATGCTTGCACCATGTCATCACAAGCCCTCAGGTTTCTCTGGCTTTCATCCATTCGCGTTTGATTAGCAATGAATTTCACAGCATCAACTGTCATTGGCGCATTCCCAATTATTTGTGATGCCATTTCTTCAGCAGTAGCGGCAACCTTTTCATCCTGAACGACATGATTTACCAGTCCCATGCGCAACACTTCATCTGAATTGTAGCGACGGGCAGTAAAGAAAATTTCTTTAGCAAAAGCCGGGCCAACGAGATTTGCGAGCCGGTTAATCCCAGGAAAACCGTAGCCAAGGCCAAGTCTGGCAGCCGGGATCGCAAAGGCTGACCCCTCACCGCAAATTCGGATATCACAACAGACAGATAGTGCAACGCCACCACCAACACAAAACCCATTAATTTGAGCTATCGTTGGCTTTGGAAATGCTTCAACCATGTCATAAACGCGTGTGGTAGTGGAATTATAATATTCCACTGCTTCCGCACTCGACCGCTCACTCTCAAATTTTGATATGTCAGCGCCCGAAACAAAAGCTTTACCGCCAGCACCTGACATGATCAACACCCGAACAGATGGATCAGGCGCATATTTGGTTAATGCAGTTTCGACAGCTTCCCACATTTCCAGCGAGACAGCATTCCGCTTTTCTGGCTGATTGAAAATGATACGAAGGATTGCACCAGTTTGTTCTACGATAATTTTTTCAGTCATACTTCAAAAGGTTCCTCGAATTCTGATTCTCAGGTTATATGGTTTTTTCATCACGAAAACGAGCCACATCTTCATCGCTATATCCGAGTGAGGCCAGGACATCATCACAATGGCCACCAGCGAGTGGCGGTGGTGCAGTGATAGCGCTCGGCGTACGGCTCATTATGATGGGCTGGCCAACCAATTCAGTTGAACCGCGTTCAATACTATTGACTGGCTGAGCAATGCCCAGATGTTTGACTTGCAGGCTTTCAAACGCTTGCCCAATATCATTAATTTCGCCACAAGGAACCCCAACTTCATTTAACTTTGTAACCCAATTTACAGTTGAGTCTGTCCGGGTAATCGCATTTATCTCATCATTCAACGCGCCGCGGTTTTGGGAGCGCCCAGCACCCGTGTTGTAATCCTCATTACTTAGCCAGTCAGACCGACCGAATGCTTCTGCGAACCTTTGCCATATCTGCTCACCGGCCACCGCGATATTCATATAACCGTCGCTAGTTTCAAACACACCAGTAGGAATTGAAGTCGGATGATTATTTCCCGCCTGTTTGGCGACATCCCCATCCATAAGATACCGTGCCGCTTGAAAGTCAAGCATAAATAGTTGTGCTTGCAACAGCGATGTTTGTATCCACTGACCTCTGCCTGATTGGCTTCGTTCCAACAGTGCTATTAAAACTCCCTGCGCTGCAAACAAGCCTGCACAGAGATCAGCAATCGGAATGCCAACTCGCATTGGCCCCTCACCAGGCGCACCGGTGATCGACATTAAACCGCCCATCCCTTGAGCGATCTGATCAAAACCAGGACGTTTACTGAGTGGTCCATCCTGACCGAATCCAGAAATGGATGCATAGACCAGACCCTGGTTAGTATTAGCGAGCGAATCGTAATCAATTCCAAGGCGATTTTTCACATCAGGACGGAAATTTTCAACAATCACATCAGCTTTATTAGCTAACTGGCGAAAGATCTTCATCCCATCGTCACTCTTTAAATTCAAAGTCAAGCTGCGCTTATTACGGTGTAAATTCTGAAAATCCGGGCCAGCTCGTGGCCCCCCCATTTCACTTCCATCAGCAGGAGCTTCAATTTTGATTACGTCCGCACCCCAATCAGCAAGTTGACGAACGCATGTAGGGCCTGAGCGAACCCGCGTTAGATCTAGCACTAAATACCTACTGAGAGCACCACTAGCCTGAGGTGTCCTAGCGCCAGCTTGCCCAGCGTTATGCCCGTTTTCATTTTTCGTATCGTTTGCAGCATCGACGTTGTCAGTCATTATTTGATCTCCGCATGGCATGAAGTCTGGCATTAATTGCACCCCCCAACCTTCACACGCTGTCTAAATTGTAAGTTGGTTAAATATAAAACATACCCAACGGTTTGTCTTAGAGATATTTGCCGAGTTGATTTTTGTTGAAAGGCTAGACCACTTTAACAACAAATGGGTCCAGCCCGGCAACGCAACATTCCATAATTTCACCTTTTTGAATGGGCCCAACTCCGGCGGGCGTACCTGACATAATAAGATCACCAGCAGCGATATCATAGAAGCGCGACAGATAAGCAATTTGTTCTGGAACTTTCCAGATCATCTGATTCAAGTCACCATTCTGGCGCACAGCTCCATCCACTGACAAAGAAATCGCCCCGGATTCTAATTGCCCAGTTTCATCAATGGGCACCAATGGACCCATCGGTGCGGACCGTTCAAAGGCCTTCCCAATCTCCCACGGACGTCCCAGTTTTTTCATTTCGCCTTGCAAGTCACGGCGGGTCATGTCGAGTCCAACTCCATACCCGAAGACTAATTGCATCGCTTCATCTAGCTCAAGATTTGTTCCACCACTTTTTAAGGCAACGATCATTTCAACTTCAAAATGCACATCATTTGTTTCTGGCGGATATGGAAATTCCCCACTGCTATCAATATTTTCCGCATTTTTCTGAAAAAAGAAGGGGGATTCTTTCTCAGGATCATGGCCCATTTCGATAGCATGGTCAGCGTAATTTCGTCCAATACAATAAATGCGGCGGACAGGAAAACGCCCACTCGTTCCTTTAATCGGGAGACTTGGCCGTAATGGAGAGGGTATCACGTAATCGGACATTTCTTATTCCTCAAAAAATTCTAAACTAAGCATCGACGGGTTGACGTCACTGGCCTTGCTATCCGTTGCGTTGTTCCTATCTACCATTAAGATGTGTTCGGGGTAATTCCAAGCTATTCTTTGTTTAAGTTGATAAAATTTTAAATTTGATCATCAGTAACGCCGAAGAGTATTTTGACCGTCGATTTTGATTTTGTCTTGCTCACAAGTGAGCGCTGCGGCAAGGTTAATGTCCACGCCAAGACTCCGACAACTACACAGAGAAGTTATATGCCCTCACCCTCGCAGGCCATCGTAGAAACCCTCTCCAATCATGGAGTAAGTGTGATATTCAGCCTCTCTGGCAACCAGATCATGCCAATTTATGACGCCTGTATTGATGTCGACATTCGTATTATTCATACACGTAATGAGGCCTCAGCAGTTTACATGGCCGAGGCTTATGCCCAGATGTCAGGTAATATCGGCGTAGCTCTAGTGACGGCAGGACCGGGTTTATTGAATGCTGTTTCTGCTCTGTATTCAGCCGCACGATCTGAGACGCCTGTACTGTTACTCAGCGGGGACGCCGCCCTTGCAATGGATGGCCGAGGCGGGTTTCAAGAGTTAGACCAAATGTCAGTTACTAGTCCTATCACCAAAAAATCTGTGCGTCCGTCAGACCTAAAGCTCATTTTATCAAGCCTAACCGATTGTATCCATACAGCACTCAACGGCACACCAGGGCCAGTTCATTTAGCATTAGCATTCGATGTTTTAGACAGTAAAGAAACACTTGATCCAATCCTTGGCCCGATCTTAACAAATGACAACCACCCAATGTCTGAAGGTGATCTTACCAAGGTCCTTGATGCACTTCGCGCTGCTAACAGGCCTCTTATAATTACTGGTCCACAAGCTAACTCAACTCGGCAACCTATTGCATTCAAGGCTTTAACTGATGCGCTCGCAACTCCCCTGATTTGCCTGGAATCTGCCCGTGGATTGTCAGATAGTTTTTATGGCGACCTCGGCAGCATATTAGAAACTGCCGATTTGATGATTCATCTGGGCAAAGTCGCAGATTATTCTACTGGCGTTCACGCTAAAGGAAAAATTGCCCCAGGAGCATCAATCATTTCGATTTTAACTGATGACCAAAATGTTCCAAAGCTAAACACTGAAGCTGAAAAAACTCTAAACCTTAATACTATCAGGACAGGAAATATTCCAGCAACCATGCTCCAAATTGCTGCCGCCATTGATAAAAATGATGCTCCTAGGCCCAACCCTGAGTGGAGCCAAAGGTTGACTGCAGCAATTTCTCAACGGCTTGACTGGCAAGCTGGCGAAAGACGCCATCCAGCAAGTCTCTCGGCAGATCTGAATGAAGCCATTGCTAAAACTGAAAATGCAATCCTCATTGCTGACGGCGGTGAGTTTTGTCAATGGGTGCAGGCTGAGTGCAATGCGCCTCGTCGCATGATAAACGGTCCATCAGGCGCCATTGGTGGAGGTATCGCCTATGCCATTGGTGCGAGTATCGCGTGTCCAGCGGCCACTATTTTCTTAGTAATGGGTGATGGTACTGCAGGGTTTTACTTTGCAGAAATAAACACAGCAGTCCGAGCCGGCTGCAATATTATTGCAGTTATTGGTAACGATTACTGTTGGAATGCCGAAGTTCAAATTCAAATTGATAACTATGGTCCAGATCGCGTCTATGGGTGCGACCTTGACGCCAGTGCCGATTATGCTGCCGCTGCTCGAGGTTTTGGTGCTTATGGAGCCACCGTTGGCAAGAAAGATAATTTTAGCGATGCACTTGATACCGCAATTGCGCATACGGGGCCGGCCATTCTCAATGTACTAATTGATAGCCAAGCGTCACCAAAATTTGCACCAATGAAATTGTAGAAAACTCAAACAGCGACTGTATTTGATAATTACTTCTGAAACTTTGCTTCACGCGCACGTACTACAGCCACCATTGCGTTATTGTAGGGCGTCTCTATTCCAAGCTCTTGCCCAAGCAATGGTACCATTCCATTAATGGCTTCGATTTCCGAACGCTTGCCATTTAAGTGATCTAATCTCATTGATGGATTTGCATTGGGCATTGTTGCAGCAAACTTAGAGCCATAATCGACCGCATCACTGAAAGAAAAATTGATTCCTTTAGCACAACCGACATCATATGCCTCTAGCATACATCCAAGCGCGACCTGACGCCGTTCCGGATCATCGAACAATTCACCAATTGTACATTCAAAGGCAGTTGCCGGAGCACTACACATCACATTACATATGAACTTTTCCCAGACAAGTTGGTGAATGTCATCAAAAGCTTTCACTGCAAATCCAGCATTCTGCCAAACATATTCAACCCAACGCAGGCGATCAGTTATACCACCATTCAATTCTCCAATACGAATTTGTCGCATCGCATTGTGATGAATATGCCCAGGTCCCTTTATTGAGGCGCCAAAACCTTCAGCAACCCCAAGCAGCACATTGTCCGTTGGCATATGTTGAGCAATGCGATCACCCGCGCCAAGTCCATTTTGGATGGTGAGAACAAGCGCGTCCGGGTTTATGATTTTAGCGATATTCGCAGCAACCGCTGCGACACCATCTGCCTTCGTGGCAATCACGTAAAGGTCAGCCGCTGCTAGTTCAGAAATATCATTTGCCGCAACGATACCAGGAATTATCCTGTCCCCACTCGCACCCTCAAGGTGCAGGCCATTCTTGTTAATAGCAACGATGTGATCGTGCCAAATATCGACAACAGAAGTCTGACATCCGGCTTCGGCAAACATTCCTGCATAAACCGATCCCATTGCACCGGCTCCAATAATGGCAATATGCGGGGCAGTAGTTCTACCTGAGCTAGAGTTCATCATATATCATCTCCCCTGAATCTAATCTGGTGTCCTGACCTTTTAGTTATCTGACAATTTGGCCATGTGGACCAAAGTGATAGTCGCCAAAATTAACCATCTGCCTGATAAATTGTCCCAGCTGCAATCAATGCGTTTATTTCATCATCACAAACCCCGACTGCTCGCAGCACCTCCCGCGTATGTTCGCCGAGATAGGGTGGCAGCGACTCAACCCCAATATCGAGGGAACGGCTGAATTTTATCGGTGACGCCACCCCCTGATAGCCATCTTTCTCTACTACCATCTCACGTTCTTTGGTTTGCGGATGCAGCAACGCTTCCTCAATATTACGAACCGGCCCCGCAGGCACACCTGCCGCAAGCAAAGTCTCGGCAAATACAGCGCCATCTACTTTGGCAAGCGCTGCCGTCAAAAGCGCAGTGAGCTCCTTGTCGTTTATCACCCTATCAGCATTATTTGCAAATCGCGGATCATCAGCAATCGCACTCTCGCCTAGCGCATCACAAAAGCGGCGAAATGCGCGGTTATTTCCAATGCCGATGAAAATATCATTGGTTGCGGTGGCGTATTTATCATAGGGCGAAATATTTGGATGGGAATTACCTGTTGCCTTGCCAGGCTTATTGCTGAGAAAATAATTAGCATTGTGTGGATGCATTAATGCCAGCGCCGCATCGTAGAGCGTCATGTCAATATATTGGCCAAGGCCAGATCGATGCCGTTCTTGAAGGGCCATCAAAATTCCAATTACACAATAGAGGCCCGTGCCCA
>QBYK01000006.1 GCA_003282865.1 SAR116 cluster bacterium AG-325-I21
TTTGATACAACAATTGCATCCGCTCCAACATTGACAGCAGCGAGCGCATCTTCAACATCAAGGATACCTTTGACGATCAATTTACCACCCCATTGCTTTCGGATCTGAGCTACGTCACCCCATGACAAAGACGGGTCAAACTGGCTGACCGTCCAGTCAGACAATGATGACATGTCTTTCACGCCTTTTACATGGCCAACAATATTGCCAAATTTCCGTCGGTTTGTCCCCAGCATACCAAGACACCATGCCGGCTTTTGAATTAGGTTTAAAAGGTTTCTTATCGTTGGCTTTGGTGGCGCGGTTAGGCCATTGTGAACATCCTTGTGGCGTTGCCCCAATAGCTGTAGATCAAGGGTCACCATCAAGGCTGAACAGTCAGCATCACGTGCACGTTCAATCAGCCGCGAGACAAAATCACGATCACGCATCACATAAAGCTGAAACCAGAATGGCTCCGGACTATTTGCAGCGACCTCTTCAATGGAGCAAATTGACATTGTGGAAAGAGTGAAGGGCACGCCAAACTCGGCCGCTGCGCGTGCTGCCAGAATTTCACCATTGGCTCGCTGCATACCGGTTAATCCGGTTGGCGCCAAAGCAACCGGCATTGGCAGCTTTTGCCCCAGCATGGACATTTCAGTTGATCGTTTGCTGACATCCATAGCAACGCGCTGGCGAAATTTAATAGCAGCCAAATCAGCTTCATTCGCTCGATAAGTTGTTTCTGACCATGATCCACTATCCGCATAGTCATAAAACATCTTCGGAACGCGACGTTTTGCCAGTTTTTGCAGATCATCGATACAAGCTATTGACCTCATGCCCCAATTCCCAATCAAGCTAACAATCAGACTGCTTATGTATACACTCGGTTTACCGCATTGAAGAGAGATTTACAACAAATGCGTCCAAAGGCTTACTAGCCTGTGAGGTGGACTAGATAGCGGCATGGCTAGCGGTAACGGCGTAGCATCACGCTCATAAAAATTACCGGCAGCAGTCCAGCAATAATGATCATTAGAGCTGGTAGCGCTGCTACCTCTAACATTTCATCCTTGGCAAACTGGTATGTGTAGGTTGCCAGCGTTTCAAAGTTAAATGGACGCAAAAGCAGAGTCATTGGCAGTTCTTTCATTAAGTCAACAAACACTAACATCATACCAGCTAGAAAAGAGCTTTGCAGCAAGGGGAAAATCACCCGTCTGATGGATTCTATGAAACCTCGCCCCAAAACCCTGCTCGCATTCATCATATTTGATGGAAGGCGTTTGACACCAGAGATCATCGCACCGTATCCGACCGCCTGAAATCTGACTATATAGGCAAAAAATAGCATCATGATGCTAGTAACTAAAATACCTTGGAACTGCGCACCGAACAGGTTTGAAATTATCCAGTCAAGTTGGCCGGTAAAAATCAGCACACCAATAGCCACAATGGTGCCGGGGAAAGCATATCCAGTTGACGCAAACAAAACCAGCTTGCGGGTTTTTGGTCCGCAGCGGAATGTCGCCGTGACGACAATAAAAGATGACAACACCATAATCACGAGCGCTGCCGCACCAGCCATTATCAAAGTATTTGTGATGGTCTCGCGAATGGCCATAAAGTCAGCCATAAAATCATTTGTGGTAACGAAACTAATAAGCACGCCGACAGGAATAAAGAACCCAAATAGCAGTGGCACAACACAAACCGTCCAACACATCAAAAAACCCAAAATTCCGGTTGCCAGTAGCGGTGTGGCTGGTTGATTGCGATTGCTGCTTACGTATTGCTGGCGTGACCTTGCATAAATTTCTAGCCCCAGAAGCGCGAGGATAAAACAAAAACCAACAATTGATATTTGTGCCGCAGCGACGAGGTTATTCATGCCTAGCCAAACATTGAAAATTCCCAAAGTAATTGTTTCAATTGCAAAAAATTCAACGGTACCAAAATCTGACACCACTTCCATGAGCACCAGGGCAAGGCCTGCCATGATCGCTGGGCGGGCGAGTGGGAGACCCACTTTCCAGAATTGCGACTGGTTATGCACTAATGCTATCTCATAAAGGCTGGCCGGGGTCAGACGAAATGCTATACGAGTTACCATGTAAATGTATGGGTACAAAACTGAAGCCATAACCAGTATGGCACCCCCAAGAGAGCGAATTTCTGGGAACCAGTAGTCTCCTCGGCTCTGCCAATCAAATGAATGACGTAACATCGATTGCAATGGTCCGGCGTATTCAAAAAATTCAGTGTAGGTATAAGCAATTATGTAAGCTGGAATTGCGGCTGGCAATAATAGCATCCATTCCAGAACTCGGCGCCCTCCAAAATCATAGCGATTAATTACCCACGCTGAGCTGACGCCAAACCCGATGGCCAACAAACCAACGCCTATCATCAGGGTTAACGTATTAGCAACATATCGAGCGAGCACCGTCTCATAGAGGTGGTTCCAAAGACCCTCACTATCACCAACCGCAGTCAGCAGAACGGCGACAATCGGCCCCAATATCAGTAAGCAGGCTAAAACAACGCTCACCGACCATCCATCAATCGGGCTCCGTTGCGCTCTCGCAAACCTTGATAGAAAAGTTGCTACCATCCCACCTAATCAACAATCTTCTGAACGAGTTTTACAAATATTAAAGGGCAGGACCCACTCGAAGATTTTTTATTCGTAAAAAACAAATCACGCCCCCTGAAAACCATGTTCCTGCCTAAGAAAAGGATCCAAGAATTTCCCTGAAGTAGCTGTAATTCCGGAGCAGAAAGGTTACTTAGATCACGAGATCGTGTTGCCTTGCATCAGAGAAAACCGCCCAACAGGTCACGACTATCAAACTAAAATCCTGACTGCAAGATCTAATTTAAGAATCGTTCTCAAAAGAAACATCCTCTGTTTTTCGATTGCAAAATTAACTGACCGCGCTATTTCTCTTTATACAAATTTCTGAACTAATTGTTCCGTCCCTGATGCTTGTTGCTAAAACAATTTATGAATAGCTTTTAGATGAGATGACGTTTTTCCGGAACTATTTTGGGGTGTGATTATGGATATCATGGCGGGAATGAGCTCTGACACATTCTTAATCGCACTCGTTCAGATTGTTGCCATTGACATTGTTCTCGGCGGGGACAACGCAATTATTATCGCACTTGCATGTCGCAACCTGCCAAAAAAACAAAAACGCATTGGCATTTTGTGGGGAACGGCAGGGGCCATTACTCTACGTGTTATTCTCGTCTTTTTCGCCAGCGCTCTTATGACCACGCCTGGTCTAAGGCTAATCGGCGGGGTATTGCTTTTGTGGATTGGCATCAAACTTTTAACAGATCAAGCTGGAGATGACCTGGAGGGCAAAATTGCACAAAAAGGTAGCCTAATTGGCGCAATCCAAACCATCGTCATCGCTGACTTTGTGATGAGCTTGGACAATGCACTTGCAATTGCGGCTGCTTCAAAAGGCAGTATGTTCCTGGTGGTTTTTGGGCTCGTAGTTAGTGTACCGATAATTATTGGTGGTAGTGCCATTATCCTTAAAATGATGGAACGCTATCCCTTAATTATCACGCTCGGCGCTGGACTGCTAGGTTGGCTTGGTGGCGATTTGATCGCCAACGACAAAATTAATGAGACTATCCTTCCAGCCATCATCCTCCAATCTCCATGGATTGCAGCCATTGCTGGTGCGGGCATTGTGGTAGGTGTTGGCAGTTTAATAGCGGCCCGCCGATAATAAGGGCTGAAATATTACGATGACTTTACCGGAAATATGATAACTTAATCATGTGACATAGAATTTTGCAGGGCTAATGTTTAGTTTTCCTCAATTGTAAGAAGCGGTTTATCTATAATGAAAGATCAAAATAAACCAACGGTTGCTGTCATTGGTTTTGGTGAAGCTGGATCTTGTCTGTGCAAAGGTTGGGGCCTTGGCGATGTGCGTGCCTATGACATAAAACAACATGGCGATGCAACGCTGGCTGCTAAAAAAGTCACCCAGATGTTGGCAGCAGGGGTATTAATTGGAGATGATGCGGCTAGCATTGCGAGCGGCACGGATATGATTTTTAGTACAGTGACAGCTGACCAGGCCAATGCCGCGGCACACACCGTTGCCAAAGCCATCGAGCCCGGTGCCTATTACCTTGACCTTAATAGCTGTGCCCCATCCACTAAGCAAAAAAATGCAGGTCTAATTGAAGAAGCAGGAGGCTTTTATGTTGATGTAGCTGTTATGGCAACCATCACGCCAAAATATCACCAAACAGCAATGCTTGTTTCCGGCGAGCATGCTGAACAAGCCATCGCTTTGATGCTGGCCCTTGACATG
The DNA here is from genome assembly GCA_003282865.1 of SAR116 cluster bacterium AG-325-I21. Taxonomy (GTDB): domain Bacteria; phylum Pseudomonadota; class Alphaproteobacteria; order Puniceispirillales; family Puniceispirillaceae; genus UBA3439. The sequence goes on from QBYK01000006.1 coordinate 4,332, forward strand.
AAACCGGTTCATGTGCCAGGTCCTGTCGGGCGGGCGTCAACCATCAAAATGATTCGGTCGATTATGATGAAAGGTATTGAGGCCCTGACCGCAGAATGCTTCACCGCAGCGTGTAAAGCGGGCGTCGCCGACGAAGTTGCGGCATCCCTTGATGCCTCACAAACCAAAGAAGGATGGAAGGCACAAGCCGCCTACAATATGGAACGAATGACGACACACGGCATCCGTCGGGCAGCAGAAATGCGCGAGGTTGCCATCACTCTTGACGATTTGGATATTGATGGATTCATGACAGCAGGTTCAATCAATTGGCAAGAACATTTTGGCAATCTTGGCATATCCCTTCTTGAAACGGAGGGGTTAGAGCGACGGATTGACTTTATCCAGAGGGCTATTGAGGCCAAGCAGCAGCGATAGATAAATTACGTCATCATGACACTCAATCGGCTTGTTTCGTGACCTTCACTTTACCTTCATGAAAACCAATTAACACTCCTGTTGTCAAAATAGTGATAAAACCCAGCCACTGCGAAAGAGATAATGTCTCCCCCAGCCAAATTGCCGCTGATAATGCGGCCACCAGGGCCTCAGACAACATCAAAATTCCAACAAGGCCAGGCGAAACATATTGCATGATCCGAAAAACAAGTAACGCGGTAGGTAAAAAGATTAGAGCTGACGTTAAAAAAGCGATTGGGGCTGCTCTTAAAAATGCATCAACGGTTGGTGTTGGATGACCAATATACAAGAGGGCTCCAACCACCATGAAGCCACCAAATAAATACTGCAAAAATGTAACATGTAGAAAATTTATTTTATTAAATCGGCGAACTGTGACCGAACCCAGAGCCCAAAATATTCCAGAAAAAAGTCCAAGCAAGTCAGCCTGATTGAAATGTATCGCTTGGCCGTTTAAATCAATTACGAGAGCACAGCCAAAAATTCCACCAAATATCGCAAGCCAACGCGCTAAACCAACTCTCTCGTTGATTACAAAATAAGCAAAAATTGTTGACCATATTGGTGTCATATAAAACAAAACTACAGTTTTGGTAACCGAGGACACGATTAACCCAAGAGCGTAAAACACAAAGCCCGCACCCACCAATAGACCAGCAATGGATGCCTTCATCCAATCTTCGCGTGAGGCATTTGGTATGCTCAAAATCAATGGTAGCATTGCGAGTGCCGGCAAAAAATGAAACATCGTTACAACCCAAAGGCTCGATACACCCATGCTCTCGACGTAGCGCATAGGCATCCAAAGGACACCCCAAAAAGATGATGAAATAAAAATAACTAACAGCGCTCGGCTAAGAGAATACTCTCTGGTGAAAAGAGATATGAACCAACTCATGAATTAAATCATGTCCTTTATTGACCAGCGTCAGTCTATTGCAAATCAGAGAAAGCACGGGTTAGCCGGTTGACAGCTTCAATTACTAATTGACGTCGGCAGGCGATATTAAAACGCAAGAATGTGTCACCACCTGCACCGAAGGTGTTACCATGATTCACCGCAATTTCCGCAACTTGTTCGACGCGTCTCGTAAATTCTTCACGATCCATGCCGGTATTAGTAAAATCAACCCAGCAAAGATAAGTCGCTTCAATCTTCATTGCCCGTAAACCGGGAATTGTTCCGACCCCATCTTCAAAAATACGCTTATTTTCACTGAGATAATGAATCAATTCATCAATCCATGCATCACCACCTTGCCAGGCAGCGGTACACATTAACATACCAATCCGGTTCCTACCTCCCGTCGAGGCAGCTGCAACGTGTGCAAGACGGTTCCGCAAAGCATCGTCAGATGCAACCATACTGCCAATCGCACAACCAGCCAGATTAAAGGTTTTGGTGGTCGCAACAAGCGTGATGAGCCGATGTTGGATTGATGGAACGGCACCAGCTAGAACGTGATGTTTGTAATCCTTGTAAACAAGGTCATTATGGACTTCATCACTGACTAAAATCAAATCATGCTGTTCACAAAAATTTGCTAGCTGTAGCAATTCGTCAGGTGACCAAACGCGTCCGCCTGGATTATGTGGCGAACAGAAAATAACCATTTTTTCATTGCCTGTTAGGCTTGCTCCGAGCTCTTCAAGATCCATGTAATAGCGGCCGTCATGCTCGACCAACTCAGATTCTAAGATACGCCGATCTGTTGCGTTGATGATCCTGGCAAACGCATGGTAGACCGGCGAAAATACTATGACCCCCTCACCGGGCTCACTGAATGACCGAATGCAAAGGCTGAGCGCGTTGCCGAGGCCAGTCGCATTGACAATCCATTCGGGTTGAACATCCCATTGATGGCGGCGTTTCATCCATGAAATCAGCGCAGCACGATAATTACTATCATCACCAAAATAACCATGAACACCATGTTCTAAAGCCCTAGCCAACGCATCTTGAACAACTTGTGGCGCGCGAAAATCCATATCCGCGACCCACATTGCAATACCGTTTTTTGGCGAGACACCATATTTTGCTTCCATGGTGTCCCATTTCGACGAGTGTGTTCCAACCCGATTAATCACCTCGTCAAAGTTAAAAGACATCTTTAATTCCCCAAAGTTCAATTTTTTCATCAGTAACTCTTGCTATTCTGCTGCGCAGAAACTTTTTTCTACCCTGCACAAATATCGTTTAGCACAAATGGCATTCAACAATCATTCACACATCGGTCTCAAAAGCTCATCCCAAAACATTAATCGATAGAAGTTAGTCATCGGCAAGTTTACATGTGAGCTTTGCGAAGATCATTGATACTTTGACGAGGTGTAATGGCTTCAGTGGCCACAACCAGATCTAGAACTGCACCAGTTTCAGATTCGCAGGCCCGCGCAAAAGCAGCGGCAAAATCTTCGGTTTTTTCCACACGCTCACCATAAAACCCATAGGCCTTGGCCAAAGTCACAAAATCAGGATTAACGAGTTCAGTGCAAGACACACGTTCTGGGTAATGACGCTCTTGATGCATGCGAATAGTACCATAGGTGCCATTATTCACGATCAAAATAATTAACGGGAGTCCTGCCTGCATTGCAGAGCCAAGTTCATTACCATTCATCTGGAAATCACCATCACCGGCAAAACATAGAACAAATCGACTAGGATCATGAAGTTTAGCAGCAATTGCTGCTGGCACACCGTACCCCATCGCACCACTCTGTGGTGCCAGGAGCCGTCCTTTGGGGCCAAATTTCAGGAATTTATTTGGCCAAATGGCAAAATTCCCAGCACCATTGGTGACAATGGCATTTTCAGGAATGACATCACGGAGATGCGCCAACACCTCACCCATGTCAAGATCCCCGGGTTGAGCCTTAACGCGATAGCTGGCATCGTAGGCGGACTTGGCCGCTCGCAACCAGTCAAGCCGGCTCGCATCATCCGCAACCTTGATAGACACAAGCGCATTAGCCATCGCATTTGGTGAGGCCTGAAGCGATAAATCAGGAGCATATATCTTGCCAAGCTCATTATCTGATGGGTGACAATGGACCAACTTAGCACTCATATTTGGGCACTCAAAAAGGCTATAGCCATCGGTTGTGCATTCGCCAAACCTGACATTTACGGCGATGATCAAATCAGCGTCATCAAAAAGGGTTTTGATATAACCAAGTATGCCAATACCAGCGTCACCCACATAAGAGGGGTGGTAATTATTGCAAATATCATGGAATCGAAACGCGGCTACTATAGGGACTGAATTGGCATCTCCAAAAGCTTCAAGCTGACGAGCTGCATGTTCTGACCAGCCGCTACCTCCAAAAAGAACAACGGGCCGTTTTGATTCAGCCAAAAGACTCACAATTTGATCACGCTGTGCCGGCGAGATATCGGGCGCAGGAATTGTAACTGCCAAGCAAGGTTTGGCAGTCGTCACCGCAGTTAATATATCTTCTGGCAGCGCCACAACAACTGGGCCGGGCCTCCCACTTAAGGCGGTGGTCCAAGCCCTCGACATCATTTCAGGGATCCGCTGTACATCGTCAATTTCAACCGCCCATTTAGCGACCTTACCAAAATAATGGGCATAATCAATTTCCTGAAAGGCCTCACGCCCTTTCATCCTAGTTCCAACTTGGCCAACAAAGACAATCATCGGCGTTGAGTTTTGCATGGCGGTGTGAATGCCTATTGAGGCATTAGTTGCACCCGGGCCGCGAGTAACAAAGCAAAGGCCCGGCTCACCAGTTAGTTTGCCCCATGCTTCGGCCATGTAGGCTGCACCCCCCTCGTGGCGGCATAACATCAAAGAGAATTCATCTTTCCGGTCATACATTGCATCAAGAACGGCGAGATAACTCTCGCCCGGAACCCCAAAACCTCTCGCACCGCCAAGTGCAATCAAGCAGTCCATCAACAGAGCGCCGCCAGTAGTTCCATGAGCTGCCATGAAAAGCATTCCTTCAAAAAAATTTAAAGGCAGTATTGCTACCTTTAGTAATAATAGTCAAAAGCTCAAGGGGCGTTCACAACCTTTGCAACCGCAACCGCAAATGGCATATGGCGGTTACCAGCAAGACCGGCAATGTTGATCCTGCTGTCACCAACAATATACATGCCATATTCTTCTCTAAGTGCTAAAACTTGCTCTGCATTTAGCCCAAGGCGCGAGAACATGCCCCGATGATGGGCGATGAAATCAAAATGATCAGAATTACATTGCATGCGCAGCTCATCGGCAAGCTTCGATCTGACCGTTAGCATGGCCATCCGCATTTCTTCAAGCTCAACCATCCACTCGCGGCGTAGTTCAACATCGGATAAGATCATTCCAACCACTGCAGCCCCATGATCAGGCGCGAAAGAATAGTTCATCCGGTTCAATGTGGCAAGATTACCTTGTGCAATCTCCGCCATTGCGGCGTCTTTTGCAATCATTATTGCAATTCCAACACGGTCACGATAAAGCCCAAAATTCTTGGAACATGATGCCGCAATAAACATTTCCTCAACTCGCGATGCCATATGGCGCAATGGCGCGGCATCCGCTTCCAACCCATCGCCAAAACCTTGATAAGCAATATCAATGAATGGCACGACTCCCTTTTCGATTGTCAGGTCGGTAATTGCCTTCCACGTATCCATGTCAATATTTGCGCCTGTTGGGTTATGGCAACAGCCATGAAGCAGCAGAAGATCACCCGACTTCATATCTTGAAGGGACGCCATCATTGAATCAACATCGACCAATCTTGTCTCATTGTCAAAATACGGATAACTGCGCGTTTTGAATCCCATATGCGTCGCCATACCCATGTGTGATGGCCAACTCGGATCGCTTATCCATATCGTGCATTCAGAGTTCAAAATTTTCATGGTTTCAAAAATCTGCCGGATTGCTCCAGTGCCGCCAGGGGTTTGCAATGTTGCAACCCGATCAACCATAACTGCATCGCCAAGAACAAGATTACGCATCTGTTCACGAAACAATTCTGCCCCAGCTAGTGTAACATAAGCCTTTGAAGATTGCTCAGTAAGCAGCCTCATTTCGGCCTTTTTCACCGATGACATAATCGGCGTTATCCCTTGATCATCCTTGTAAACACCAATACCAAGATCCACTTTTTCACTTCGTGGATCAGCTTGAAATAATTGAGACAGGCCAAGGATAGGGTCAAGTTTTGCAGGTTGTAATTTTTCAAACATAGTGGCCTCTCTATCTGCATGAGGAATTGGTTTTGTGTAAGGCAAGTCAGATATCTGGTGCAACATTTTTTGCATACCAATTTTAAAAAACCAAACCAATTCGGTCAACATGGCTGAGGCATATATTAGTCAGCAGTCTAGTACAGCCATACCAATCAATATTCATGATATTCGCGAACTGCAACGAGACGGCCGTGTTAATGGCGCCTTTCATGCGCCGCGATGCATGTTAGAGTTTTAGGCTGATCCGAATAACCCCTATTATAAAGATATTTTTGCAACAAAAACTACGCTGGTTTTGTTTTACGCCATCAACTGGTGCTCTGCTCTCGCTACAAAAACCCTCGATGATACAGGAATGTATGATTTTTGTGATTTAAAGGGTAGTTGCACGGCTTGGAAAGCCGCGGGTTTTCCTATCAAAAAGATTGGCTAAAGCGCGATCATCAGACATGTGGTCTCACAATTACAATAGTCTCTGCACTCTTCGCAATTGACAACAGGCTGGGCAAAAGGCTAATTGCAAATTAGGTCGGGTATGGGAGTGACGTAATGACCGAGGTAACCGCTGAAATTGATGCAATAATTGCGCGGGCTCGTAAAGCGCAACAAGTCTTTGAAACGACTGGGAGTCAGGAACGCTTTGACAGTGCGGCAAAGGCTGCTGCATGGGCGTTAATGGAACCAAAACGTAACTCCGAACTTGCAGCCTTTGCCGTTGCTGAGACTGGGCTCGGAAATGTTGATGACAAGATTATCAAAAATCATAGGAAAACCCTAGGCTTGCTTCGGGATATTCACGGCAAAACCAGCTTTGGATTGATAAATGATGATGCAAAGTCCGGGATTAGTGAGTTTTTGCGTCCGAAGGGCGTCATTGCTGCTGTTGTGCCATCAACCAACCCACTTGCAACTCCAATCAACAACGTAGTGAATGCACTGAAAACCGGCAATGCGATTATTTTAGCACCCTCACCAAAAGGCGCTGCACCCTTAGCCAAGTTGCTCAAATACATTTATGCAGAATTTGACCGGATCGGCCTTAAGCATGATTTGGTGCAGATGGTACCAAATCCGCCATCAAAGGAAAAGACGGCCCGGCTGATGCAAGGGGTCGATATGCTGGTTGTTACCGGGTCGCAAAGCAATGTCCGATCTGCCTATTCATCAGGCACACCAGCGCTTGGCGTTGGCATGGGGAATGTTGTTACTATTATTGATGAGACTGCCAACCTGGATGACGCGGCCCAGAAAATTAGCCGTTCGAAATGTTTTGATAATGCAACATCCTGCTCATCAGAGAATGCCGTGATTGTAGTCGATGCCGTTTACGACGCGTTTCTTCAATCGATCGCCAAAGCTGGCGGTATGCTTATTGATACCGCACAAACCAACCATTTGATCAAAACCCACTGGAATAATGGGCATTTGAACCGCGACATGTTGGCGAAAGATATCAATGCCATTCTGACTAGGCTTGGCTTCAGCGATATTGCGCCCGAGGGCACCAAGTTTTTGGTCGCCCCAGCAACCGGCATTGGCCCTGAGGCACCAATTTCTGGCGAAAAAATGGCACTATTTTTTGCGTTGTACCGAGCATCTAGTTTTGACTCAGCTAAATCAATGGCGCGCGAGATTCATGCCTATCAAGGGCGTGGTCATTCGCTTGGCTTGCATAGTCAGAATGATGATCGCGCACACGAACTAGCCATGGATATGCAAGCCTGCCGGATTATCGTTAATCAGGCTCATTGTTTTGCTACCGGCGGATCATTTGATAATGGCCTGCCTTTTTCTCTATCAATGGGCTGTGGTTCGTGGGGTGGAAACTCAATTGATGATAATTTGAACTGGACGCATTTTGTCAATCGTGTTCGTATTGCTCGCCCTATCCCACCTGTTGAGCCAACCATTGAAGATATGTTTGCTGATTATTTCGAAATAAGCAAACAGGCTGGCGGGCAATCATGAGTAGCACAAGTGCGTCAAACATTGCTGATCTATTGAGTGTCGCGGCATCCTCTACACCGGATGCTATCTGGTTGACAACGCCAGAGACAAACAAACACTACAGCTGGCAAAACAGCTTTGATCGTGCGAGTGAAATTGCATGCTATTTGCAAGGGGCTGGCCTTTCTAATGGGGCTTCGGTTGCAATTGCGGCGGCGAATGGTGCAGCCGCAAGCTTTGCGTTCCTAGGCACGGTTATTGGTGGGTTTCGGGCAACTCCACTAAATCTCCTTGCTGGGGTAAAAACCCTCGGCTTTGTGCTTTCCCACTCGAAAACTGAACTGATTCTTTGCGCGGATGATTGTCGAACAATGGTTGACGACGCATTAGCAGATATGCCCGATGCTACGAACATCAAGCCACAGATTATCAGCATGGATATTGATGATGGCCCCCGCTGGATCGGAAGCGGCATAACCCCGGTAAAAGCCAACGATTTGGAACAACCGACAACTGAAACAACTGGGCTTTTGATGTACACAAGTGGTACGACTGGAGTACCAAAGGGTGTTTTGCTGTCACATGGCAATCTAATTGCGGCTGGCAGTAACGTTTGTGTTGCCCACAAACTCGACAGTACTGATACCGGCATGTGTGTGCTACCAATCTACCATATTAATGGTCTTTGCGTTACCGTGATGGGAACCCTTGTTTCAAAGAGTGAGCTAGTGATGCCACGCCGATTTTCTGCAACTCATTTCTGGTCGCAAATGTTCCGATTTAATTGCAGCTGGTTTAGTGCGGTTCCCACTTTGTTTGCCTATTTGCTGAATGATAAAACTACACCTGAAATGAACCACAATCGCTTGCGCTTTTCACGCTCGGCCTCAGCGCCATTGCCGCCGGAGATTCATCGGCAGTTTGAAAAGCGGTTTAAAATTCCAATTATTGAAACCATGGGGCTTACGGAAACAGGGGCACAAATCCTGTCAAATCCTCTGCCGCCAGCTGAACGAAAAATTGGATCTCCCGGCACCGGATATGGAAACGAAATTGCTATCGCTGACCCAGATTTAAACCTACTGAGCCCAAATATTGAGGGAGAAATTTTGGTGCGCGGTAACAATGTCATGAAAGAGTATTTAGACCGTCCAGAGGAAACTCAGAGGACCATTACCTCGGATGGTTGGCTTCGCACCGGTGATCTTGGGAGAATGGATGAAGATGGGTTCATTTTTGTCACTGGCCGGATCAAGGAATTGATTATAAAAGGCGGTGAAAATATCGCACCACGGGAAATTGATGAGGCATTACTGGAACATGATGCTGTTCTTGAAGCGGCTGCTTTTGCTCGCAACTGCAAGGATTATGGACAACGAGTGGAGGCCTGCGTTCGGTTAAAGGAAGGGAAAACCATATCTGAAAACGCCCTTCGTGACTTTTGCAAGAAGAGAATTGGCAACTATAAAACACCAGATCATATCTATTTCCTCGCCGATCTTCCTAAAGGCCCATCCGGCAAGGTACAGCGTCTGAAACTGCTCGATTTAGTCTCATGAAATAAATTTGTATGACCGGTTCGTTGACTAGATTTGCAAACGTTGAGAGCCAAGAATATTATTTTGACATAAAAACGAAATTTATGGTTGGACACACTCAAAAAATTCGTACAGTCCAAAAACTTTTTTCAAGTCAACGAAGAGAAATGTTTGCATTTTTATCTCAGTAGGCCAAACTAACATCCAAGAAATACATATAACGGAGGAAATTGTGAAATTAGTAAAAACTATTGCAACAGGCGTCCTACTTGCTGGCATGTCAACAGCCAGTTTTGCTGGCGGTCACGGCTTTAAATGTAAAGTCAGCGAAGACTCGATGGCCAAGCCGGGTGGGTTTCCTGACCGGGCATTGACAATGATTGTTCCATACGGTCCAGCTGGAGGTTCAGGACAAGTAGCATCAGCAATGGCGAAAGCCGTCACTGAGCTGACAAGTGTCGATATAAATCGTGACCACAAACCTGGTGGTTCCGGGACAGTCGGAATGACAGCATATATGGCTTCGCCCGCTGACGGTTATAACGTTTTAGAACACATCGATGATGCTTCTTCCGCACATGCACTGGACTCATCTAAACCAAATCCAGGAAAAGACCTGATCCCATTGGTGATTTCACAAGTGACCTTTTCACAAATTTACATCAGGTCAAACGAAACACGTTACAATGATTGGAAGTCCTTTGTTGCATGGGTCAAGAAACAAGGCGGAAAAGCAACCATTGCAAACGTTTCCAAAGAAGGTTCAATGGAACGCGTTTCGATGAAATTCATTACTGACGCAACTGGAATGAAAATCCAGCAGATTTCTTTTGACAAAGGGGCACCGCGCTATGGGGCGCTGATGGGCGGCCAAGTGGATGCACTTTTTGAACAGCCTGGTGACGTTAAGAAATTCCTTGACTCAGGTGACTTTAAACCAATTCTTACTATATTCAATGAGCGTCCAAAAGCTTTTGCCGATGTACCAACTCACGTAGAAATGGGTATGAAATTTACACCGCTACTTCGTTTTCGTGGTTTTTATGTAAACGCAAAAGCCCCAGCCGATCGTGTAAAATGGCTGCAGTGGGCTTTTCAGAGAGGCTATTGTCAAGACAGCTATCAAAAGTTTAACGACTCGAAGTTCATGAGTGTCATCGATAGTTATCGCGACACCGATGGAGCAAAAACGTTAATCAACGGTGCCATTAAGCAATACCGCGAGGTATACAAATCAATGGGTATGGCTGTTAAATAAAATCTCGAAACTATATTAAACATCATAACCCTACGGATTTAAATCCGTAGGGTTTTTAAGGGTTACCCAATGGGAAAATTGAGATCAATTCATCTAATTGAGGCACTAGCATGGCTTATTATTGCAGCTGTATTTTTTATTTATTCTTTTGATTTCAATCAAAAAATTGAAATTTATAAATTTGGTGCCACAGCCTGGCCACGTTCAATCTTATTAATGTTAGTTTTAGTTATTGTAGGAAATTTATTTTACCAGAAAGCGAACGGTTCTGAAGCCCAACCAGGGCGCGTTGGCATAACTGAGGATGATATCGGTGAGGCAGATAAATCGGTGTCCTCTTTTCTCAACATTGGCAGTTTTTTAATTCTTCCACTAATTTTCGCATGGTCTTTAAAACCGGTCGGCTTTTACGCGGCCACACCAATATTTACTGCCCTAGTAATTTTGCTTCTTGGGGAACGAAGACCGAAATGGGTTTTAGGTATCACACTTTTTATTTATATCCTTATAATACTCTTATTTATGGTTGTTCTAAATGCTCCACTACCTCAGGGCACGGTATCCCCTTTTTATGATTTTAGCGCTTTCATGCTCCGTATGAATACTCAATTACAACACCTTTTTTAAAGTGTAGGCTGTAGTGAAATGATTGAAAATTTTCTAGCTGGTTCATCTGCACTTTTTGGAGATCCAATTACAATACTGATTTTCGTTTTTGGTGTGATTGGTGGCATGCTGTTCGGGGCCATTCCTGGGGTTAGCATGCTCACACTTGCAGCTATCCTGTTGCCATTTAGCGCAGGGCTTGAGCCAGCCCAGGGCGTCATGCTGTTTGCGGTTATTTATTGCACTGGCACTTATGGCGGCGCAATCACAGCCATACTGTTCAATATCCCTGGCGCACCGGAAAATGCTCCTACTGCTTTTGATGGCTACCCGATGACAAAGCAGGGCAGAGCCGGAAAAGCAGTTGGAGCTGCCGTACTTTGCTCAGCTATCGGCGGTACGGCATCAGCTTTGCTGATGATGGCAGCAACAGAGCCACTAGCAAAATGGGCCATTCGTAATATCGGACCACCAGAAATATTTGCCTTGGTTTTCTTTGGCCTAGCAGTAGCTTCATCCGTTGGCGGGAATACGATCTGGAAAGGCTGGATGTCTGTACTTCTTGGACTGCTGGTGGCAACTATCGGTCAGGATCCTGTTGGCGGAATTAATCGTTACAATTTTGGCATGACTGATCTTGCAGCGGGAATAGCATTTGTGCCCGCAATTCTTGGTTTTTTCGCGGTTTCAGAAATTTTTATTCAAGCTGAAAAACGTGCATTTGGTAAATACAACGCGCCAAAGCTTGATGTTAATTTTCCAACATTTCTTGAGCTGTGGCGTTATAAAATAGCAGTTATCAGATCCATTCTTGTTGGATTTTTTTGTGGAATTTTACCTGGTATTGGGGCAACTCTTGCCGCATTTATGGGTTACGGAGAAGCTGTTCGATGGTCAAAAAACAAAGAAGCCTTCGGCAAAGGAAATCTTGAAGGAGTAATATCCTCCGAAACTGCAAACAACGCTGCTACTGGCGCTGCGATGATCCCACTTTTGGCTCTCGGTCTCCCAGGGGGCGCTTTAACAGCCATAATGGTTGCAGTGTTCCAATTCCACGACATGGAGCCTGGACCTCTGGTCTTTTATAATTCTCCAGAACTAATCTGGGTGGTTTTTGCAGCGATGTTCTACGCCAATGTATCTATTCTTTTCATAGGTCTAATAGAAACAAAAACTATTTTGCAATTACTGCGGATACCATTCCATTTCTTAGCACCAATGATTTTAATGCTAGCGAGCATCGGTTCGTACATTGGGCGCGGGCTAGTTTTAGATGTTATAGTAATGTTTTTAGCCGGCATGATTGGATTTCTATTGCGGAGGTCAGGCTACTCAATTCCAGGAATCGTGCTGGGCATTATTCTTGGAAAAATTGGCGAGCAAAATTTTGCTCAAGGTATGCAAATGGTGCACTATGATTTAGTAGCTTATTTATCGCGGCCAATTTGCGCACTGCTAATACTTGCCGGCGCAATTACTCTTGGAACCGGTGTTTACAGAGCTCTAGCGTCAAACCGCACTGGTGCAAATCAGAATCAGTAAAAAACTTTGATAGAGGTTGTCACAACTTTCCTACTACCCTCCCAGGATATTGGTGTAACGCTGATCATCTTGGGAGCTTTCTTTTTTGCAGGAATTATAAAAGGGTTTCTTGGTCTTGGCCTCCCACCAGCAGCAATGGTGATACTCACCTTGGTAATTGATACGCCAATTGCTATTTCCTTGCTAACTTTACCAATTATTTTCACTAATCTTTTTCAATATTGGGGGTGTGAATGCCGCGTTGAAATTGCACGAAAGTACTGGCTTTTTGGTTTGTCTATAATGACCAGTATATTCTTAACATCTCTTTTTATAATGTCTTTTCCCAAGTCCATTATTTCAGTAGCTATCGGATTTGCGATGATTTCATTTTCGTTAAGTCAGATGGTTGGCACCAAAATGTCATTTGGCGCAGGTTCAATTTGGCATGTCGGGGTTGGCTTGTTTGCTGGCGTACTTGGAGGCCTGAGTTCAATTTGGTCACCACCAGTGGCAATGTACCTTTTCGCCAAAAATGTCTCTAAAGAAGAGTTTATTGGGGCAACCGGCTTCCTTTTTCTGGCAGGCTCAGTTCCATTAGCTATTGGGCTCGGTTTTGCTGGGGTCTTGAGTATTGAGACAATTCTTCATTCACTGATGGCATTAATCGTTGTTTTGATAGGGTTTTGGTTAGGTGAATGGCTACGCAGCTACGTAAAACAAGAATCGTTTCGTCGTATTGTTTTATGGGCATTTTTAATAATGGGTGGACGCCTAATTGCGGTAGGTCTATTTTAAAATATACCATTTGCTAACTTCTCATCTATCGCAATTAAATTGAAAAAAGAACGTTATAATGAGCGTAAGGTTTATGACGCTGTAAACAGCTAGAGCAGGATAGCCGCTAAGTTGGCGTGTTTTTTTAAGTTCACCCTGTTTTACCATATGCTTATACTGCAAAAGGTTACTTCGCCAATGCACGACGCCAAGCTCTGAGCCGCTGAAGCAAGTGCTGTTGCAATGCATTATCTTGAACAGACGCAAATTGCGGATCAAGCAGGTAAATTTCCAAGCTAGCTTTCAGTTGACTAGCAATAGCGAGTCGCTATCGCTAGAGCATTGGCAATAAAGTCACGGGTAATGTTTATTGATGAACCAACCTCTGTAATTGTTCCAGAGATGATCAACAGAGTTCTGGATTTGAAGAGCGAACTTGCCAGCGATAGCGTGACAACGATGGTTGCAACCCATGAGATAAACTTTCCCACAAGGTTGCCGACCGCGTTGTCTTTATGGATGACGACCGGGTTGAAGAAAATTAAGCAAGGAAAAAAATTTTGCTGGCGGGCATGGTTCTTGTCCCGGTGCGTAATGCATTATAACCTCCAAACATTTCCTTTTCTTACGGTCTGGCCTCTATAAGGAATATTTTTTGTTGGGTGACGTTTCTGCCAGACACTAAGTAATTGTTAATATGTTAGCAATTCAGAAGTCAGTCGGTTTGGTTAGAATTTCACGATTGAAATGCTTCAATGCTCTGTCAAAAACACTATTCAATCAGTACCAAAAACAGAAGACTAAAAACCCTAAACGCCCTAAAAAAAGTATTGCCTTCAAAAACTAGAAACCAAACAAAGCCACCCAAAGATTTGTTAATATCATATTTAAACAAACTATTTGTGAACGATCATAATGCATTAATAACTCACACAACTGTTTTACTGACACTTTTAAGAACTTTCTATTGGAAACCTTAGAACCGAACTGGTGGCAAATTCATGGTCTTCTGCATCATGACTAACAAGAAGGGCCGGTATCTCTCTCAATTTGATTTGCTCTGCCACGAACCGCCCAAATTGACGGCGCAAGCTTGGGTCAAGGCTGGAAAAGGCTTCATCCATCAGTAACGCTTTTGGTTCTGCAAGCAACGCACGCATTAGGGCAATTCGCGCCGCCTGTCCACCTGATAAGCTGGCCGGATCGCGTTCGCCAAACCCTTCAAGGCTAGCTGCTGCTAATGCATTGTGCACGGCCAAATGTCGCGCTTTTCCCTTAATTGAGGAGGCAAGTCCAAATGCCAGGTTTTCTCCAACCGTTAAATGTGGAAATAGCAATGCCTCTTGATACATTAATCCAACTGCACGTCGATGCGCTGGCAGCGCACTAATGTCAATGCCGTCAAGTTTGATTTTCCCGGTCCAATGTACATTGAATATTGGCGTTCCAGAAATTAGTGCTAGTAAAGTTGATTTTCCGCAACCACTTGGACCTTGAATCAACCTAATGTGACCTTTTGGCACAGAAAAAGACAGACCTTTGACAAGAGGTCTATCAAATCCAAATTCAAGCGCATCAACTTCTAGCATTTGTGTTCAAAGTCCGACTTTCTAGATCTTTAAAAAATGAATTAAACAGAGGATTGCAATGTGATCAAACAAGATCAACAATAGTATCGGCGAACTTATTATAAATTTAACGCAAAAAAGCAATGAGGGTCAAAACTATGCAGAAAAGTCGCTTTTACTATGCTGCGATCAGAATTTTTTTTGGAATGTGCCTCCTGTTTACAAAGACAATCGTAAACGCCGATGAGTTTACCAGCCTGCAAAAGGAAGCAAAGGGGCAAACCGTCTATTTCAACGCATGGGGTGGCGATGCCAAAATTAATAGCTACATCGGCTGGGCTGGCAAAATCTTATCGAAGCGGCATGATATTAATATTGTTCATGTAAAACTGACCGATACAGCAAGCGCCGTTTCGCGTATACTTGCAGAAAAGGTGGCGGGGCGCAGCGATAACGGCTCAATTGACCTTTTATGGGTGAATGGTGAAAATTTTTCCGCAATGAAGCAGGCCAGATTATTGCAAGAGCAGCCTTGGGTAAACTCTTTGCCAAATTGGCGCTATACTGATAGCGAGTCCTTACCCGCAATCCTGTCAGATTTCGCCGAGCCAACTGATGGGAAAGAAAGCCCCTGGGGACGTGCTCAACTGGTATTCTCCTATGATAGTGCAAGACTAGATTCTCCTCCCAAATCTGTAGCAGCACTCGCGGAATTTATAACTAAAAACCCAGGCCGTTTTACCTTTCCCCAGCCACCAGATTTTATTGGCATGTCCTTTCTTAAACAGATATTGCTTGAACTTAGTAATGATAATCAAGCGCTCTATCAGCCAGCAAATGACTACAACTTTTCCAAAGTAACTGCACCTTTATGGCGTTGGTTAGACTCAGCAAAACCCAACCTTTGGCGATCTGGCAATACCTATCCAAAAAATTATCCAGTTCTTCGTCAACTTCTTGGCGATGGGGAAATTGATATCGCCATTGCTTTTAACCCTGCTGATGCATCAGCTGCCATTGCGCGCGGCGAGTTGCCAAGTAGCGTGCGCACCTATGTACACGACGGCGGAACACTTGCTAATGTCCATTTTCTGGCCATTCCATTCAATGCAGCCGCGCCCGCAGCGGCCAAGGTAGTCGCCAATTTCATGCTATCACCGGAAGCACAGCTGAAAAAAGCAGACCCAACCGTTTGGGGTGATCCGACGGTTTTGTCGATGCCAAAACTATCTAAAGCCCAAAGCAAGGCTTTTGAAGAGCTGCCACGTGGTATCGCTACTCTAAGCGATGCCGAACTGGGTCAGACGCTTGCCGAGCCACATCCAAGCTGGGTTCCACGTCTTGAGGCAGCATGGATTGCGCGGTACGCCAGTGGAAAATAACAGCCCACCTGTCCAAAAACAGCAAAATATTGCAATCACTAGCCTGACTGCAATCACTGCCCTACTTTTTGTATTACCAGTAATACTTGGTTTGATTGGCATCATTGTGCCAGCGTCAGGCTATTTTCCGGCGCTCGGTAAAAACAATTTTTCGATTGATGCTGCACGTGATTTTCTAGCAATACCTGGGCTTGGGCTTGCTTGCTGGCTGTCTTTAAAAACTGGCCTGCTTGCAACTGGTATTTCCTTAGCTGGAAGTTTTATCATTTTAGCCTCTTTCTCTGGTAGCAAAACAATAATTTGGCTGCGACGCCTGCTTGGCCCTTTGATAGCTATACCCCATAGTACAATTGCCGTTGGTCTGGTGTTTCTGCTCGCTCCTTCAGGCTGGTTGATGCGTCTTATCTCACCAACACTAACCGGCCTCGAACGACCTCCGACTTGGGGGCTAGTACCTGATCCCTACGGTATTACACTTATCTTAGGACTAGTAGCAAAAGAACTTCCTTTTTTGCTACTCCTAGCCTTATCAGCTTTAGCAAACAAGCCTTTATCACGGCAACTCGCCATTGGTGCAGGGCTTGGCTACGGTCATTTCACTAGCTGGGTATTTATTGTATTGCCGTTAATATATCGACAGATCAGATTGCTCGTCATTGCAGTTTTGATCTTCAGCTTATCCGTTGTTGACATGTCCTTGTTATTGGCACCAAGCTTGCCACCACCATTAGCTATTTTGGTGTTAAATGGCTTTCATGATTCAAACCTTGCCGCCCGTTTACCAGCTTCATTTGGCGCAATATGGCAAATCGGTCTTGCGCTGGTTGCACTTTTATTTTGGTGCATCAGTGAAAAGGTGGTCAGTAAGGCCGTCAGATTTTGCCGTTGGCGCGGCTGGCGTGGTCATTCGGCCGAACTTTGGCTAAGGTGTTTATCACTGTTTGCCTTACTGCCGATGCTCATTGGGGTAATGGGGCTTGTTGCTGCGCTTATTTGGTCACTGGCAAAGAACTGGTTTTTCCCCGAAACCTTTCCAGCAAGCGTCAATTTGCTTCACTGGCAGGATATGGCAAGCTACCTAATGCCAGTGCTAAATAGTGGGTTACTTGCAACTAGCGCAGCGTTTTTGTCTGTTATGTTAGTGTTTTTGTGGCTTTATAACGAGCAAGGCCTAATCCAACGAAATACCTTGCTGCAAATTGCGATATTTCTGCCACTTCTTGTACCTCAAATCAGCTTTTTATTTGGCCTTCAAATTGGGCTTAGTTGGGCTGGGATTGACGGTAGTTGGCTAGCACTTATTTATGTCCATATGATTTTTATTATACCTTATGTATGGCTTGTGCTGGCGCCAGCCTTTATGCATATGGACAAACGACACGAGCATGTGGCAAACAGTCTTGGCCTTGGTCCCGTCAAGCGATTGTTTCGCGTCTACTTACCGCTTCTGGCAATGCCGATTGGCGCATCACTATTCATCGGGTTTGCTGTCTCTATCTCTCTGTATCTTCCCACCGTTTTTGTTGGTGGTGGAAGAATCACCACGATAACAGTCGAAGCGGTCAGCCTCGCCGCTAATGGCAGTCGCGGTCCAGCAGGTGTTGCAGCTATTTTGCAAATTTTGATACCACTAGTCTGTTATATGGTAGTCTGGTTATTCTTGAAATACCGTTTTGGCAAGTTTTCCGGTATGCAGGGGGGTGGCCTATATGAAACGACGTGAAATTTGAGGTAAGTATGTTTGCAAGAGGGTATGTTTTTTCATCTTGATTTCATCAAAATCGATGTTTTTTTGGTGTAAATGGACAGAACTTTGCAAACGAAGCGATCATTTGCGCCTTTTGCTATAAGTGGACCTAAACAAATATGACACAATTCCTCTTGCCTATTATTTTTGTTATTTTTTGGTCGTCAGGCTTTGTAGGAGGCAAGGCAGATGTGTAGCATGCAAACCATTCGCTTTTTTCGCGATCAAGTTTGCATTTGTTACCCTGATTTTCATCGCTGCCGAGATCGGTTTTTGGATATCGCGCAAAAAAGACAAAGCAAGAGCCCTTATCCCACGAGACCGCTTAAATGACCCAAGTTTGCAAACTTCTTTTATTTTTGTGCTGACCCACGGCATCTATGTTGGCAGTGCCTTTTTTGCGATGGCCAATGGTCTCGGCGCAGCACTATCAGCTTTCTTTGTATCAACCCAGCCATTTCTAACAAGAGCATTGGCAATTTTCATGTTTAATGAAAAACCCCAAACTATTAATGGGTCGGCATTTTTATTGGCTTTGCGGGCGTTGTTGTTGTGGTATCGCCATCAGCTGGAATAGATGCACTGGTTTTATCAATCATTTCCTGTTTTTTTGGGTTACTAGAAATTACGATTTGAGCTTTGCTTCAAAAACGTGTTAGCAGCTCTGTTAGTTTAGTGATAAGCAACATCATCCAAGCCAGCGCCGCTTGCCTGTTTTTTATTAGTTTATTTTAAAAGTTGTAACACCATATATGATATGGAATGAAACATTCTTAATAGCACTTGCATGGCAGGTTTTGGCTGTTTCAACCGGTGCTTATGTGGTTTTAATGATTTTGATTAAGCGTGACAATATTGCTGCAACAACCTCACTTTTATTTCTAGGTCCATCTGTCACGGCAATTATCGCCTTTTTTGTTTTTAGTGAACCATTAACACCGATCACAATCAGTGGCTTTTTCATGGCGTCAAATAGGCTGTATCTTGTCACTCACAATAGCTCACAAAATTAAACGTTATGTCTCAAAAATCGTAGCTGAATATTGTTTTTAAGAGAGACTCCAGGGTCTAATTATCCAGAGTAAACATATGTTTACGCAACTCGAATGACGTAGGCCCATACGCAATTAATAGGTGCCACTATCCAGTAATATTTTTAACCAAACAAATTTAATTGAGGTCCCCACCATACAAATCCAGATAAATTGCAACCTAGTTTTGTTAGTCCCAAGGCCCAATCATTCACTCTGATGTGCCCAGCATTTAACCAATTCTTACAGAAGACGATATCACGAACTTATGTTGTCAGCTATCAATTACCCACAATGAGCAACAGTTCGGTTGTTAGCCTGAGTTTTCAGTTTTTCCAGTTTGGATTGCGAAAAACCATCAATAGGTTTTTAGTAACTGCAAATTGAAAAGGTGATCGGTACAGGTATTAATTGCCATAAATTTTATGTTATTGATAAATCCCGCGTGCATATTTACTCTCAAAAGCATGGTGCCATGCTACAAGCTAACGCCCTCGAGAGCACAATGAATTATAAAAATAATATGGAAAAACAATATGATAATTAAGTGTAATGTTTGGGCCAACTATTGTAAACCGTGGTATAAGGTCTGTGATGAGCCATTTGACCCATACTTTGTCTAAAGAAAACAAAGCCTTTTTTATGACCGATGATCTGAAAAGTAGTAAGCCAAGAATTTTAGTATTAGGCGTAGGTGGAAATGTCAGCATAGGCATTTTGAGAGCTATCAAGGACTCTGACATCGATGCCCATGTCTTTGGGGCATGTGTACAAAAGTACGCTGCAGGTTTTTACTTCTGTGAACATACATTTATTTCTCCTATGGCTATGGATAAGAGGTTTTTACCTTGGTTAAAAGCTACCATTAAACAAAACAACATAAATTTAGTTCTCTCTGGAGTAGAAGAGGTAATTAAAGTCCTCACGACAGTCAAAATTTCAACAGAGGTTTGCAAAATCTTAACCCCAGATATTAAGACCTTCAAAATATTCAGTGATAAAATGAAAACAGCAAATTGGTTGAAATCTCATGGCATCAGCCATCCTAAGACATTAGATCTTCGTAAGCATCTCAACTTTTCTGAGCTGAAGAGTGTTATTTCATTACCGTTTATTGTTAAACCACGAATGGGAAAGGGCTCATCAAACGTATCAATAATAATGAACGAAAAACAATTTATAGACATAGATCAACCAAATCTATGCGTTGCTCAACAGCTAATAGGAAACACCGACACAGAGTATACGTGTGGCATTTACAGGTCAAAATTTAATTATACTGAAATTATAATTATGAGGCGATTGTTACGAAATGGTTCAACTGTTATGGCAGAGGTAGTCGAGAATCAGTTGATATATGATTACTGTTACAAAATAGCGGAAACTAGTAAAATATTTGGTCCTTTAAATATTCAGCTAAGACTCTGCACAAAGACCCACAAACCTTATTGCTTTGAGATAAATATGAGACTTTCAGGAACAACTTCGGTTAGACACGGCTTTGGATTTAAAGATTGTCAAGTATGGATTAAGGAGATGTTGTTTGATAGAGGATTCCGCAAGGATTTTGATGTCAAACCCGCAATTGCGATCCGCCATGAAGCTGAGATTTTTTTGAGCAAAAATGCTATTGACTCAATCAACAAAGACAAACCAACGATGATGTAGAGAAATGATTATGAAATACCTCATCACAGGGGCAAACGGTGTTGTTGGAAAAAATTTATTAGAACTTCTACAAAATTACCCTGAGTCTGAGGTTTGGGGTTGTGGCAGAGACTCCAAAAACAGTGATCGTTATTTTAATTTAGATCTAATGAGTCGAACGGATGTTCAAGAACGCTTTGCTTTGGGAGCTTTTGACTGCGTTGTTCATTGCGCCGCGGATATTAAAAATCCCTCAACCTTTAAATTATTCAATAATAACACCACCACAACGCTAAATGTGGTCGAAGCATGCATCGCCACTAAAGTCAAAACTCTCGTTCACACTTCCGGATTGCCAGTTATTGGATCAATTAAACGCCTACCAATCACGGAGAGCCACCCGGCAAAACCACAGAGTCCATACCACCTTTCAAAGCTTCATTCAGAACAAATCCTCGAACAGTACTGCCAAGACAAACTTAAATTAATTAATGTCAGAATACCCTCACCCGTCGGTTTACATATGCCATTACGCTCAGCTTTTCCAATATTTTTAGACAAAATAAAGAAACACCAGATCATCCGGATAACTGGCAATCCTGAGACTAAACAGAATTTTCTCGACATGAGAGATTTGGCGGACTTTATTTACAAGACTAGTGTTTTAGAAGGAAAATCCGGATTGTTCAATGTCGCTGCAAAAATACCATATTCTTACTCAGAGTTGGCTCAAACTATGATCATTCATTTAAATAGTCGTTCACAAATTGAGCACATCAACTCAGCTGAACATATTAAAGCAGAGGTATGGGACGTTTCAACCGAGAAGGCAAAAACCTTTTATCAATACGAAGCCAAATTTGATTTGATCCAAACATTAAACTGGGTTTCATAGATTCTAATGAAGTTACGTTTTTTTTCTGATATCCACGGAAACAATTACGCCTTCAAAGCATTCATTGATGGGTTCTCAGTCGACAAAACCGTCAATGAAACCGTATTTCTTGGTGATTTCATGGGTTTTTATTATGGTTCAAATGAAATAATCTCGTTTTGCCGAGAGCGTAATATTACCTGCGTCCTTGGCAACCACGATAAATACTTTCTTGACCTGTTGGATGGGAAAATACAACTTGACCACCTTAGATCAAAATACGGAAACTCATACGAGCTAGCCCTGAAAAGCCTCGACTCGGAAAATATTAATTTTTTAAGAAAACTAAGCACCCACAGAGTTCTGATTTATGGCGACATTCGAGTATACGTATGCCACGGATCCCCGATAGACAACCTAGAAGGCAGAATTTACCCAGATACTGATTTGTCAAAATTTGAAAAAATTACGAGAAATTACAAATACGTGGTTACCGGCCACACACATCACAGGATGGAAAGGCACTTTGGTGCAACCAGATTTTTGAACCCCGGATCACTTGGCCAGCAGAGAGATGGCAAAGGCTGCTCATACTTGACACTTGATTTAACAACCGGTGGTAGCACATTTCATGTAGTCAAATATCCAATAATTAAATTAGAAAAGGATGTTGACCGGTACGATCACGGACTACAGGGCCTTAAAGAGGTTTTGAAGCGGAAAAGGTCATAAAGGGAATTGATATTGGCATAAAAATCAACCATTCATTAATTGTTTCGACAAACACAGATCAACCTCATATGTTAAATCACCGAAACGAGTTAAAGGCCTACTTTTATGTTCTGATTTTAGAAATATTTGTGGGGAATAATCATTTTTTTTAAAAAAATATTACTGATCAAAGTGTTTATGCATAATCATCGATAAACAAAAATCAATCCAAGAGGAATTCTCTCTTCCCTTCAGTATAAATATTTCACAGGATCATCAAGAGATCTAACCCAAAAGCTAAAAAATGGCTGCTAAGTAGGAATCACAGGTTTGGACTCACAATTTTCAATAAATAATCATAATCTGTACGATTTACTCAAACAAACCATAAAATCTTGGCGGTTTTTTCTTTTGACTGTGGTTATACTTAACATCTTGGTACAGCCATTTTTATTAGACTTACAATTAGGGGAGAAAAAACTGCAGACGGTTAAAATAGATTTTCGATTCAACAATTTTATTCCTCACCAAGACTTCAATCATACATTAAAGCTGTTCAAAGATGAATTCGCTAAAAGAACAAATTTTGATAGTTGGAAGGAAAATCATAATGACTCAAAACTTTCTTATAATTACGTTTCGAATTACCCCAGCGAAACCTCCAGTACGAATATTTTAACTGACACTTTATTGGGTAATTTAAAGGACTTCGGAAACGTTTCTATTAGCCAAAAGGCAAACAGATTTAGTATTCAAACAGAGGTTGAGAAGGTAACAATCATCTCAGACGCTTTGAGTTACGTTAATTTTGTTAATGCCAAGATGTGTGAAAAACAACGCAAATTTTTTGAAAGAATGGCTAAAAAAACAATCTCTAATCTCTCAACAAAAATGGAAAATAAAAACGAAAAAGAATTGGAGGCTACATTAGCTATACTAGCGATGGAAAGGTCGTATCATAATTCGTTTCTCGCAATCCTTGACATGAATTGCGATCTCGTAGTTGCATCCAGTCGTATCCTAACGCCAAAGAAAAGCGACCTTTCTTTGCTAGCTTTCCTTCTGTCGTTAATGTTAGCATTTTGGACCACTTTTGCTTTGGCACTTATCAGGCTATCCAAGAGCAGCGGCAAGGCCTAAATTACTTACCACCAATTTGAAGGTCCAAACCGCGGTTAATTCCTCAGAGTTGTTTGGCAAATTTTATCCAACGCCCTTTTTTAAAGGCTCAAAAATGAACGCGCCCTCGCATTAAAGTCAAAAGATGCAACTGGTAACTTTTAATCTCGCACATTCGGATTGTAAAATTCAGCGCGAGCTTTTTTTAGGTAAGTAGAGCGGAGCCGGAGGGTGAATTCGCCAGGCTTGCCGGTGCCGATAGCAGCCCCATCAATCTTGGTAACAGGCAAGACATAAATTGAAGCTGCAGTAATCATCGCCTCATCAGCAAGCATCACTTCTTCAAATTTACTTACTTTTTCAACCAGCCTAATGTTAAGGTCATTTGCACAGCGAAGCATCGTTTTCCTCGTGATACCGTGCAAAATTTCATTCGTTACAGGTCTAACGAACAGTTCTCTACCTTTAATGAAAAAAAAACTTGAAGAGCCAGCCTCTGTGACAAAGCCATTATTATCTACCATTAGCGCCTCAAATGCACCAGCCTTATTGGCAGCTTGTTTTGCCATCACTTGTGCCAGAAGATTTGTCGATTTGATATCACGTCGAGCCCACCGCAAATCAGGAACGCTGATTAGCTCAATATTAGGTGGTGTCGAATCTGCTGCAAATTTTGGGCCTTGAGTGAACGCAAATATATTTGGAATGTAGTGGTCATGATAATGAAAGGCACGATCACCAGCACCACGTGTTATGTGAAGATAAAGGAACCCTTCGATTAAGTTGTTTTTCTCGATTAATGACATCAAAATATTAAACATTTCATCGATAGAAAATTTCATGGGTATAGAAAGTTCAGCGAGTGATCTCTCGAGGCGTTGCATATGATAAAGAAAATCTGCGATTTGTCCGTCAAAGACACCAAATCCCTCATACACAGAATCTGCAAAAAGAAAACCACGGTCAAAAATTGAAACTTTTGCCTGACTTTCTAAAAGGTAATCACCGTTAACATAAGTAATACGTTCCATTAATCTACCTCACCAAAGTTACATCAATTTTCATCAATACGGCTTTTCTTATGATCTTTTTCTAGAAGACACAGGATCATGATGATAGTTTCATAAAGGCAAATGAAACAAAACACTCCAGCCAAAAGCAGAAACTTATCATCAAAAAATAAAACAGCCCATAAACAACTTATCAATGGCAAAATTAATGTGAGTAAGGCTGATAAACTATTCTGACTTAATGTTGATAGGCCAGTTCGAGACTTCAATGTCACAAATATTAGACTGTGTAGGTGCCTGTCATCAGGGT
Organism: SAR116 cluster bacterium AG-325-I21; assembly: GCA_003282865.1. GTDB lineage: Bacteria > Pseudomonadota > Alphaproteobacteria > Puniceispirillales > Puniceispirillaceae > UBA3439. The sequence goes on from QBYK01000006.1 coordinate 29,052, forward strand.
CAAATGCATTCACACCTCTTGTTGATGCTCGACGAATTGCAGATCGGCCAAGCTCGTATAGAGGAAAAATTACAATCATCAGGCTTGCGAAAGGAGAAATTCCAGGATTATCTTCAGGCATGATAATCGAAAGTCCAGCTATGATAGCGCCAAGTAAATAAGCTCCCCCATCACCCAAGAATATTTTGCCAAAAGGAAAATTCCAAAATAAAAAACCAACAATTGGAGCTAAAACAAAAAAACAAATATTGCTATATGTCATAGCACCAGTTTCACTGCCCAGAACACTAAATCCCAAAAGCATTATAGTAGCAGCTCCAGCTGCCAAACCATTGAGCCCATCAATAATATTAAACGCGTTAACTAGCGCAGAAATTGCAATTACAGTAACAACAGTTGAAATAACAGGTGCTCTGAACAAAAAGTTAACAGCATCAACATCAACTTTTGTTATGCTATAACCTGTTATCCATACAAATAGCCCCCCACTAATTAATGAGCTTATAAATCTTATTTCTGCAGAAACACCACCGGTAAAATCTTCAATAGCTCCAGCGAAAAATACTGGGAAAGCAGCAACCATTAACAGCAGCAGTGTTTTTGAGTTGAGAAAAATTAAGGTGCCTGCTAGCACAAAGAAGATTGCAAGACCACCAATACGCGGCACCGATCCCTTATGGGTTTTCTGTGGGCCCCGATCGCCATCTTTACCTATTTGGAAGTACTTGTGGAACACAAGAACAGTGAGTCCAGTCAAAATAACAGACAATATTGCACTGCCAAAATACGCATAAAATTCAAAACTCATAAATTTATAAAACCTTTATTAATCGATGCGGTCTTTTATAGACGGACGCCTATGCAATGTGACACCAGCGATAGGCCCAATATCCTGCCTTTTTGTTTATAATCCCGATTAAGAAATAAGAAAATCAATCGCTTTACCCCTGATGACTGAACAAACAATTTGTCAGTCAATTGTATTTACCTGAGTAAAACGGGATCTATGAACGTTTAAAGCCAATTCAGGCCAACGGGCGCAAAATCGAGCCTGATTAATTGAATTAATATTCACTATCATTAACTCATGCCCAAACTTATCATATTGTGAAGACTTAACCATCGCATTTTGATATAGCCAAGCCCGCGCGGCACCATCGGCTGGCGTTAAATTTATAAAAACCATTTTAGCGGATCTGCTAAGGCGTTGTTTAAGTTGCAGGAGTAAGTTTTCTATTCCACTTCCGGTTAGCGCTGAAACTACAACGCCCGAAAAGACACCGTGAGAGACATTTTTTTTATTGAAACAATTATTCACGAGGTCCGCCTTATTAAGCACATGAATTATCCGGGCTTTTTGCATCTCCTCATTAATTCCAAGATTGACCAACACCTGCTTCACGTCTTCTGCTTCTTCCTCCAACAAGGGTGAGGAAATGTCATGAACATGCAATAAAACATCGGCCCTCACCACTTCTTCAAGAGTGCTGTGAAAAGCATCAATTAGTTCTGTTGGAAGCTGACTAATGAAGCCAACCGTGTCGGCCAGCACAACCTCTTGATCTAAATTGAGTTTCAACTCACGCATGGTTGGATCAAGTGTCGCAAAGAGCATATCTTTTGACAACACTTTAGCCCCCGTTAGCAAATTAAATAACGTTGATTTCCCTGAGTTCGTGTAACCAACTAGTGCAACAGTTGGAGTTTCACCACGCAAACGATTACTACGCTGTATTGCTCGAGTTCTAGTCACCTCTCTCAACTCAGTCTTTACGCGCGTCACGCGCTCCAGAAGAATTCGACGGTCAAGCTCTATTTGTCTCTCACCTGGGCCTCCAAGAAACCCTCCACCACCACGCTGCCGCTCAAGATGAGTCCAACTCCTTACTAATCGGCTGCGTTGAAAACTTAACGCCGCCAACTCAACCTGCAGTCGTCCAGCATGAGTTTTCGCCCGATTACCAAATATTTCTAGAATTAACTGAGTGCGATCAATTACCTTTGCACTAATTTGAGTTTCAAGATTACGTTGTTGAACTGGCGAAAGTTGTGTGTTCACAATAACTAACGACTCTCTATCACCTTTTGTAAAATCACTTACCAGGCTCGCTAAACTTTGAATAACACCTTTTCCAAAATATGACCCAGCATGCAGTTTCTTTACTCTAATTACTTCAGCATGGATAACCTCAAGCCCAATAGCACCCGCGAGTGAACAGGCTTCTTGGAGCACACCGTCAGCTGGACGGATAGACGGCAGAAATCTCAATTCAGGGCTAATTACGAATGCTAATGGATTATCCAAAAAAATCTCATTTCCATTGGATCATATTAATACTTCCATCAATAGCGTGTGCAAGCGCTACAACCTAGTTCAAATTTGATTTTCTTGTGATAGGAATATTTTAAAGAATAGAGTTATCAGAAGGTTTTTTTTTTATATATTAAACCTCAACCATATTGACACTTTAGCACAACAACAAATTTTATGAGGATCAAAGATTATGACCAAAACAATAGTGATTACAGGTGCGGGAAGCGGTATCGGCGCCGCAACAGCTAGAAAATTTTTAGAAAATCACTACAGTGTTGCGTTAATCGGTCGTCAAGTCAAAAAGCTTATGGAAACCGCAAATGGTCATAAAAATGCAATAATATTACCATGCGATGTCACTGACCCGGACTCAGTTGATACGGCGTTTGCTAATGCAATGACAGAATGGGGACACATCGATGTTTTGTTTAATAATGCGGGAGTTGGAAGCTTTTCAACGACGATTGACAAAATTCCTGTAAAAACCTGGCTTGAAGTAGTCTCAATTAATTTGACTGGATCATTTTTGTGCGCACGCGCTGCATTTAAGGTTATGCGTAAGCAATCACCGCAGGGCGGTAGAATCATCAATAATGGTTCAATTTCTGCTCACTCCCCTCGCCCTGGCTCGACGCCTTACACCTGTAGCAAACATGCAATAACGGGTTTGACTAAAAGTTTGTCCCTCGATGGTCGCCCTTTTGATATTTGTGCATGCCAAATTGATATCGGAAATGCTTTGACTGATATGGCAATGAATATGACGACGGGCATGCCTCAACCGGATGGATCAACAAAAGTGGAGGATACTATGAACGTAGATCATGTTGCCGAGTCAGTTCTACATATGAGCCGATTACCCCTGGAAGCAAATGTCCAATTTATGACTATTATGGCAACGAAAATGCCCTTTATTGGAAGAGGTTAGTCGTGATTCATATCTAATGCCCGGCTATTTTCTTCAAACAATCATTTGTTTTGGTAGTATTCAATGTACCAAGTAGCAAAGGCCTTCACTCCGTCCTTTAGAGTAGTTTCAGGCACATAACCAATAAATTCTCTTAAACTGGTCGTGTCGGCGAAAGTTTCTTTAACATCGCCAGGTTGCATTGGAAATAGTTCCTTTATGGCTTTAAGACCAAAAGCCAGCTCCAGCTCTGAGATATATGACATCAAAGAAACTGGCGTCCCATTGCCAACATTAAAGATTTTGTATTTTCCCTTTTCTTTTCCACCAATGTCCTTTTTTTGCAGTTGATGCTCTTTCATCTCTAGAGTTTTCTTGATTATTCTGCCTATACTCTCCACGACATCACCAATGAAAGTGAGATCACGCCTCATATCCCCGCCATTGAAAACCTTTATCGGCTTTTTGTTGGTGATTGCGTTAGCAAAAAGAAATGGGGACATGTCCGGTCTACCCCAAGGACCATAGACAGTGAAAAATCTTAATCCAATAGTGGATAATCCATAAAGGTGAGAATAAACATGTGCCATAAGTTCATTGGATTTTTTAGTCGCAGCGTATAAGCTTAGAGGAGTGTCAGCATTATCCAACTCCTCAAATGGTTGTTTCAAGTTTCCGCCGTAAACAGATGAGGAGCTCGCATAAAACAAATGCAAACAATCATTTTGTTTGCAAGCCTCAAGAATATTAAAAAAACCAACAATATTAGTATCTATATATTTATCTGGGTTAGAAATTGAATATCTCACACCTGCTTGCGCAGCAAGATGAAGGACGATGTCCGGTTTGAAATTCACAAACACAGCGTTCAACTGATGCGCCGACAAAATATCAATTTTATGGAACGAAAAATTTTCACGGTTAGCCAGAAGAGCAAGGCGATCCTTCTTTAATTTTTGATCATAGTAGTCATCAATATTATCGATCCCTAAAACACTATGGCCTTGATCTAACATTTTTGCAGCACAGTGCATTCCAATGAAACCAGCAACTCCAGTTAGAAGCACTCTCATAAATCAACCCCTTTAGAACAGGTTAGCAAAATATTTTTGGAAATATAGTAAGTCACTAGTAGTAAAAAACGATATAGGAAGAAAATCAAAATTCCTAAACTTTTGGTGCATGGCTCCCTAGCATTGAAGCACCAAATTTTTAAATGAAATGATAACATTCACGAGTGAGCTGATTAAGATCTACAGGTGTCTCACTTTTATTAATTTACACCATCTTCTAGTAAGTTTATTTTTTTGGTTCAAACGATAATTTACGACAATTAAAAAATCACAATTGAAAAACATTATAAAGTCATTGATTGGTAATATTATATTGAAAACATACCACCTTCATGTGAGCCGATTCCTTATGAAAATTTCTCACTTTTCATTTTTTCTAGCACGTTGGGCTGAAACTTTTGGCGCTATAAGTCATGTAGAGCAAGGAGTGACTGACGAGGAGTTGAGATTACACCGAGATGAAGCTCTCAAAAAAACATATTTATGCAATTTGCCTCGTTTCAAAAAAAAATTTTCTTGGTTTCTTCACCTATCATTTATGGAATTGTCGCTGAAAAAGCAACTCAAACAACAAGGGCGTCTTAGCCAGCTTTCCATTTTCCTAAACTGTTTTTTAAAAAGCTTGAAAAGGCTATATCTATTCATCGTAGTTTTATGGAAATTTTTCAGTTTTAAAAAAGATTATTTTGCGTTTTCTTACACTGGAACAACAAGCACTCAACCTGATTTTTTTGATATACCATCCAGACCATTGTAAATTTCAGGTTACTCAACTGAGTCATCTTAATGGTGTGAGAATTCACACCTCAGTAAAAAATCACAACGCCAGTCATCAAATGAATATAAAAGAGCTCTCAATGAATTTGGGTGAATTTGTCAAATTGATAGCCGTTTGTCTCCAAAATTCATACATTCCCCCAGACCAAGCACGCAAAGTTTTACTGCTGGATCGGTTTTTAACCACATTATTAACGCCGGGTGATATTTTTTTTGGTGATATAAAATATTTATTTGTTTACGAGGGTAGCACGCCAGAAACCTGCGTCTTGCAGGATGTTGCCAAAGACCTCGGAATTCTAACTTTTCAATACACCTACTGGCCGGTACTGCCATATGAGATTCTTTACAACATAAAATCTGATTTTTTATTACGGCCAAATTTTTCTCATCCCAAAACGGAGGTATTTAATGTCGTGAAAGACCTCTCAAAAAGCTTGGCATATATTAAGCTTAAAGATCCTGGAATTAACAGGAACAACTTCAACGCTAACAATTGTGGAATCGTCTTGGATATGTTTGATTTTAATGATGTTGAAAAGAAAAAGGAAATTTCTTCAGTTATTCAACATTGCGAAACAGATCAAAAGTTAAAAGTCACATTAAAATTTCATCCGCAAATTTTAAAAAGGCCACGCTACGTAATCGAACACCACATGAAAAATCTTGGAATAAACCATAACAAAAGCGTTTATTGCGAAAAAGAAAAAGATTTTCTTTCTACTGTGAGTTTTATTATCACAAATTCGGAGTCGATGATAATTCAAGATGCGATTATGATGGGCACACCCGTTATCTTCTTCAGTAAGTCGAAATCCATTTATGTAAATGAAATAATCGATTTGTGTCCCCAATTGATTTGCCATTGTGGAGATTTTTTGAAGCTAGATAATGCAATCAGAATTTACACAAAAATGACTATTAAAAACCGCCGCAAAGCACAAAAAGCGTTCCTGTATCACAGAAAATACTCTGATGTAAGATACCCGCAATTGACTGAAATTTTATCTGATTAAAAATTAAGCGAGCTCATGCTCCAGTGTTCCAAAAATAACGTCAGGCAGGCCGCGAATGCGACGCAAGGCAGAAGCTCTGCACTGTTTATGCTCCTCATTTAAAGAAGCACTTAACGTGGAACCTCCGTTGAAAAGGACTGTCGTTTCCCCTTCAACATCAAAAAAACATTTCGCTTAGTTGGAGACCAGAATTGATCTAGATTTGATGTGTCCACCCTCTTGGCAACTCTTCGGTCCAAACATTGACCAGGTCAAAGCAGTGATCCATAGTCAACGCAAAAACAACTACGGGGGATTAAATAGCTAGATGTAAGGAATTGCCAATTGATATCCGACTCTTAATTTCTCGCTGCCACGTTATCTTACGCCGTCCAAGATTGACCCAAACGCTGTGGCCATTCGACGTCTCGACGATTCTATCTAGAGCAATATTTGATTGTGATCACGGTTTTTCCAAGAGCCAGCACTTTGCTTCAATTGATTGCAACAGTCTTAATGACAGCTCATATCCTTTTTCTTGGGGTGTTGATACTATAACTTGGTCGGCAGTTGACTCATTGCCAACCATAAAATTGAGGTCGGCCCATAAGTTCATTTCAAGTTTGCCCTTTAAATGACTTACTGGATCTGCAATCCATCTCAATGCATTACTAACCCTCTGCAAAAAGTCTCAATTCAGCTGACTAAAAAAAAATTTAATTACATTTCGTATTTTTCAACCTGAATACTTTTAATCAACCGAAGGATTTTTTATCTCTTAAAGGATTTCAAAGCATTAAGTTTAACTACCGCAGATATATCAATTGCAGCGTGATTGTTTTTTTATTAAACAAAAAATGAGATTTGGAGACATGCAATTTCCTTTTTAAAACCAGAATTCTACTTCAGAGGATCTTAGTTATTTTTTATAGGCTTCTTCCCCATTGCAAACTAACGTTTAAAAAAATTAGCTACTTTATTTTTGGTTTGGCCCGATGGGCGGAAACTTTTGGGGCTTTTACACACGCAAAACATGGGCCAAGTGATCTCGAATTAAGAACTCATAGAGATAAAGCATTAAAAAAGGTCTGCCTTCAACAAAATTCTTCCATTGAAAATCATTTTTCATGGTATATCCATCTAGCAATATTTGAACGGTCTCTAAGCCAGGCACTACGCGGCCAGCATAGATTGAGCCCTGCACCTATTGTTTTCAATTTATCAATACGAGCGTGCAAGGGAACTTTCATTTTCCTTGCTGTAATAGCAGATTTCATCATGCGTAAAGAAGATAGTTTTGCAATTGCGCGGACGCCAAATTCCAATAGAAGCGCCAGTTATATGATTTATCATCCAAATTATTGTCAATTTGATAAAGAGCACCTTGGCCATTTAAGTGGATTTCGGATATTTGCAAACAACGACCCCTCAAGTTTAGAGGGTGTTATTTGCCACACAAAAATTTCAATGTCTTTACAAGACCTTTTTCAGCTGTTCAGTCTATTTTTTAAGAATCCTATCATTCCCCCCAGTCAAATCCGGAAAGTATTGCTTTTACAAAGGTTTTTAAAGGAACATCTTTTGTTTCGCGAAGACATTTTAGACAAAATAAAACACATGTTTGTCTATGAAGGCTCTAACCCAACACATAGTACACTCATTGCTTTCGCAAAAGCACGGGGAATATCTACGTTCCAATATTATGCCCAACCAGTCATACCTTATGAAATTCTATATCACATCAAAGCTGACTATCTACTAATGACTAAGTTTCCAGACAAAGAGTCTGAACCTTTCCAAGTAATCGAGGGCCTACCAAATAAACTAGCTTACATCAAACTGAAAAATCCGGGAATAGAACCTACAAAAAACAAAACAATTTCATGCGGCATTGTGTTGGATATGTTTGATTTCAATGGAACCAATAAAAGAGAAGAGATCAGAAACGCAATTGAATGCTGCCAAGCAAAAAAAGATCTTCAGGTTGCCTTAAAATTTCATCCACAAATTTTGAAGAGACCAAGCCATGTTTTGGGGTATCACCTTAAAAAAATTGGATTAACGTCAACAAAAATGGTTTATCGCGGTAATAAAGATGAGTTTCTTAAAAGTGTCACTGTCATGATTACTAACTCTGAGTCATCGATTATTCAGGATGCACTCTTCCAGGGAATTCCTGTAATTTTTTTTAGCGCTTCACCATCAATTTACATAGCGGGGATCTATGAAATATCTCCACGATTACTCCGCATCTGTAAAGATCTGAGCTCATTAAATAAGGCGATCCTAGAATTTAGTGACATGAGTTTTAAAAAGAGAATCCAAGGACAAAAGGAATTCTTCGACCACAATGAAAAACAAGACAATGGCTATCCACAACTCGTTGATATATTATCTGATCTATAGCTGGGCGACCATTTGTTGGTTAGTATATAAGTCTTTAACAAAACCAAAGAACCGAATAATGGCATTACCACGTATTTTATCACGACATTGCTATTATAAAATTCTTTCAAATGTTAGCGAGTAATTGAAGAGAATTGGAGAAATTCACATGCAAAATGAATTACGACACTTAGATCATGATGAAATATTACAATCAACTCGTGAGATAGAGGTTCTAGGATATACTAAAGTCGAAAATGTATTATCAGAACAGTTGCTGGAAAACCTGCTGTCGATAATTGAAAAGAATAAAACGCTTGGAGCTGGTGCAAAACCGGAATCAGCAGGGGTATCAAAAAATCAAGCGAACGATATGTATGTTTACCATTTGCAATACGTTGATAAAATATTTTTGGATGTATTGACAGAGTGGAAAGGTGGGCTTGACATACTCCAACATTTCCTGAACGACCCTTACTATAGACAAATTCCAGAGAATGAGCCAAACTTTTTGCTCGGCTTTTATAATGCCCGATCCAGCGTTGACTTTTTACCGCTACACATTGACAATTATGTGCCGTCGCTGGGTAATCACCCTAATGCCATGCAAATTATTTTTTCTTTAAATGGTCAAACAGAGGCTAAAGGTGGAACCTTTGTCGTTCCTGGGTCTCACAGAAGTGGATTACTTCCGGACCGATCTCTCAATAATATAACAACACCTATAAATTGCAATCCTGGTGACGCTTTAATTTGGGATAGCAGGCTCTGGCATGGCGCCGGTGAAAACAAGACCAATGAGGACAGGTGGTCTCTAGTTGCAACGTTTCGTCCATGGTATCTGAAACAAAATTTTGATCCCGTGCGTGGAATGACGAGTCATATGTTTAATAAATTATCCGATAGTCAGAAAGCCCTGTTGGGGTTTTTATCAATTCCGCCGCGTGACGAGTACGAGAAAATAGTGTTAAAAGAAGGTTACGACTCCTTATTACCATCAATTCAAGAATACAGAGATAAGCCCGCAAATGACTAATAAATATGAGAAAAAAATTGGTAAATTTGGGGAAGTTTACTCAGTACCGCGTCCCACTGAAGTGGAACTAGATGCTTTCTATAAAGAAGAATATTATTCGGAAGGTGTTAACTCTACCTATCAGTTGAAGTATACCGATGACGAGTTGGCGCAAAAAAAAATAAGAGCCAATATCACAATAAGAAGCATCATGGAAAAACTGGGAGACTTATGTACAAATCCAAAAATGCTAGAGATAGGATGTGGAGAGGGTTTTGTTATTTCAGCTGGCAGGAAAATGGGGCTTTCCATCAAAGGAGTTGATTTTCAATCAGAGCCAGTAGAAAAATTTAATCCGCATATTGTGGACCATTTCATTCAATTTGATCCAAAAGAATTCTTGCGTAACGAAATAAAAGACGGGTGCAAATATGATGCACTGATTTTGCAGAATGTGTTAGAACATGTGATCGACCCGGGGGCTCTGTTATTACAACTCAAGCAGATGTTAAGTAGTAATGGCGTCTTATTAGTCCAGGTTCCTAATGATTATAGCAAGTTCCAAGAATATGCGAAAAGCAGAGGCAAATTAAAACATGAAACGTGGTTTCGGCCGCCAGAACACTTGAACTACTGGAATTCGGAGAACATCCGACCATATGTCGAGTCCCTTGGCTACAAAATAATTGATCAGTTCTCAGACTTTCCGATTGAGATGTACTACTGGGGGAATGAAACAAATTACAATCTTGATCCAACAAGATTAGGCCCCCATGCACACATCGGTCGAGTAGAACTCGATCTTTACTTCGCTCAAGCTGGTGAAGAAGCATATTTGGGTCTGTACAGAGCATTTTCTCGCGTAAGTATGGGAAGGAACTTAATTTTGCTCTTGCAAGATCAAAACAGTCGTTGAAACAAATATTTTAAACGCTTTGACATTATCATTTCTGGTTTGAACACACAGCGTTTTTGTATGGGCTAAATATCGCATTTTAGATCTTTTTGTTTGCTACAAAATTAATGCGGCTAAATTCATACCAAAATGACACGCCGAAACGTCAGCGTTTTAAGAGATACCCACCAGCCAAAAAAATACCAACAGCGCTCCAAGTAAATACATTCACAAACTGGCCAAAAAAATCACCCGAAGAGAGCAGTGGGAAAAATAAAAAGATTGGCCCAACAAAAGCAATGGCCGCAAACACCCCATTGACACCGCTTTTTTTGTTAGCTCGGCACGCAATGATGATGGAAACAATCATCACTGAACCAAATATTGCACCTAAAAGTCCAGTTTCAACGAGTAGCTGTATAACGTAATTATGAGAATGATTATCACATGCCCTGCCAACATAATCAGTAAAAAGTTCTTTGCAAAACTGCCGGAATCCATCGGGTCCAATGCCAATAATTGGGTTATCGAGAAAGATGGTTTTACTCGCGGTGAAAATTCCAGTGTAAACGGTGCCCGACTGACCAGGAAGAGAGCTAAAGAAGTTAACGACATATGAATTGAACATAGTTGTGTTAAACGCGAGAATAGTGCCAAACGTGGTTAGCCCCAATCCGAGGAAGACAAAGAATCTACTCCAGATTGGCTTAACAAATACCACCGCAGTTAAGCCGGCTAAGACCCGATTAAGAAAGTTTACGCGCTCGCCAGTCATAATTGAAACAATAATGGATCCCAGAGCAGCAAATCCCGCTAACCAACCTAATTTGCTTCGCACGCTCAGTGCAGAACCTATTAAAAAAAGGTATGCTGGCATCGCCGCTCTAGTTAAATAAGATCCCGGCATCTCATCACCGTAGGGCCAATGAAGCCTTGAACCTCTTTGCCCGTGATAAAAAAGCTCGGCTAATAAGATACCACACATTAAAAAAAGACCCGCCAAGGTTGTAAAAAGCATCGCATGAAATAAAATTCGAGAATTTCCGAGCCAAAATACAGTGGCCATCGCAAAAAGAGGAAATCGAAACCAAATAAATGCTTCTGATGCGGAATGAATTGGAGCCTCAGACATAAGGCCTGAAATAATGCAGCATAGCCAAAATATTCCGCAACTTCTTACCCACCAGATTTTAGTCCAGCAAAAATCTTTATCGCGAAAGCATTTAAATACAAACATTAGGCCACACACTGTTAACCAAATGTCAGCGGGAGTTCTCTCCCAAAGCATGATAAAAGGGCCTAAGAGCCAAAAAATAATAGTAACTTGCTCCCAAAGTGGTTTCGGACTCAAGTGACCTTTTAGCTCCGAGAGTTTTTGGATAATCCAAATGAACAGAGATTTCATGTCATAACCTCAATCCACTAACGAGAAACAGAGCTTTATCAATCATGTGGTAAACCATCATATGACGGGGGAGCAGCTATTCAGCTATCATAGAATGATAGATGCTCATATGTTTTTCAACCACCGACAAAACATCAAAATTTTTCTCTGCAAACACCCTTGCTTGTTTTGACATCGACTCTCTTAGACCCGCATCCGCAATTAGCATTTGAATGGCGTCAGACAACTCGTGAGGCGATTGAACAGGTACCAGAAGCCCCGTTTTTCCATTAACAACCGCGTCGCGGCAGCCAGGATGGTCAGTGGTAATAATTGGTAAACCGCTTGCAGCAGCTTCACAAAGCACTTTTGGTAGTCCCTCTCCATAAAAAGAAGGGTACACAAAAATTGAACCCTCTTTAAGGACTTCAGCCATGGAATCACAAAATCCATAATAGTTAAGAACACCAGATGTTTGCCAACAATCAAGCTCATTTTTAGTAATGCTGTTCTGCCGACTATCATCAAACTCTCCGTATAGGTCAAAACAAACTTTGTTTTGACAGAGGTGCGAGGTTTCACGAAAAATCTTAATTGCCTCGACAAAATCTCTAATACCCTTTTGCACAATTAGTCGGCTCGCCATCACAATGCGAATTTCAAAGGACTTAGTTTTTACACGATGTTTTTTTATTTCAAACTCTTTTAAATTGACACCAGAACCTAAAATAAGGTTGCACTGCTTTTTGCTTATATTTCTAATTTGAAGCATTCGTTCCCTGTCACTATTATTTTGGAAAATAAAAGCAGATTTATTTTTCCGTGTTGACAAAAAAAACAGAACATTAAAGAACATCGTTCTAATATTAGACACCCGATTGTCTGTTGCATTAGCTGACCCAAAGCCAGAAATAGAAAAGATGAGGTGAGGCACTCTCAAAATCTTTGAAGCAGCCCCCCCAATAATTATTCCCTCGGGAGATATTAAATGAACAACATGAGGCTCAATAGCCCAAATCAGCCTAATTATACTTAGAAGATTTGATAAATTTTTATTTATTGACCAAGAGGCATATCTACTGGGTAGATAATGAAATTTTATTTTATTCTGATTATTATTCAATTTCATTTTTAGGCCGCGTCCACAAACATGTACCTCGTGGCCAGCTGCGGCCACCTGCTCCACGACCTCTGTGCGATGAGAAAAAAGAAAACCTAAGTCGTTCACGATATACAGGAATTTGGCCATAAATTCTCTCAAATAGTCGATTTGATTTGAAGAACTGGCTTGAGATTTCCACCAAATCCTGCCTTGAACTTTGATATATTTTCATCTTTGTCAGACACATTCAATGTGCCAAATGACTTTGGGAAAACTTCGCCTAAAATAAAATTTCTAAAACCTTTGTCTTTAGCGTATTGAATCGCCGACCACAAAGCACTGTGCATAACTGGATTTTCAAATTTTTCTCGCCTCGATGCGGACGACATATAATAAACTGATGAGTCGTCACAAATGAAAAAGCTGCAAGAAATTAAATCATCCCTTTGCCCAGTTAACACCATAAAGGCTTTTCCCTCACGGACCATTTTCAATCTAAGAAGCCACGATTCTTTGGAACGCGTAGCGCGCCCAGATACCATTTCATGCAGTTTCTGAAATGCCTCGGATTCTTTCTCAGTAATATTATCTCTATCAAAGACGGATATGTTAAAATTACGCTGCCCCCAACTTATGCACGGCTTAAAACTTTTGCGAATGTTATTTCTTATGAAGGACTCGCTTTTGCGTAGATCGACAAAAGAGGTAATTTCAGTTTTTGCAATTGCAGCCTTTTTGAATAAAAAATTTGTAACGAAATTACAATTGCCATCTATTAAAAAATCAGTGAACCAAAATGCAGATTTGCCAGATGATAACAAAGATCCAACATGTTTTTTGACAATTGATTTTAATGCTTTAGCACCCTCAAATTCATCAAGATGTTGATTCACAATTACAGTAGCGCCAACTTCCCCAAAGCTCAAAATTTTTCCATCTTTTTTGTGAACAATTTCTGTCAATAACAACGCTACCATAGGCGCATCCGAGTGCATCCATAAGCAACTGTGGTCTTTTATCAAGGATCCTTTCTCTTTATAGCTTTGAGTTAAGTAGTCAAAAAAATATCCATGTACAAAAGGCCACGTAAAGCTACAATTTTTCACCATTTCCGATAAAGTATGTTGAAAATTTATATTTTCTGGAGTTATTGTTTTCGTCATCTGAAATTTTTAACCTCGAATATATTTTTCTTGCAGTTCAAGAGGGAATTAACAAGAATATTACCTCCCAATGACACTTGTTGAAATTGCAACCGTGTTCGCGGAAATTCAATTACCTTAGCTGTTCTGAACAACACAATCGTTTACCGATAATGTTAAACAATGACTGTTTTACGAATTTATCAATATATTAAAATACTGCTCTTTTCAGTGAAGTGCAGATTTTGTTCTGTTGATCAAGTGATAAATAGGGCGTGATGCTCAAAGACAAAACTTCCCTTCCAAACTTAGTTGCGATAGGACAAGTGTTGTCATCCCAGCCCAAGGTATGCCGATAAAATGATAAATCTGTGACACTGGGATAATGTATCCCAACACCCACACCCATATTTGTGAGCTCATCCAAGAGTTCATCACGGCTTTTACATTTTGAGTTCCCAGAAAACCTGATATAGAACAAGTGGTAGGCATGCGTTTGGTTTTCCTTTGTCTCAGGAGGTAAGATAATATCTAAACCCTTCAAATCTGTTTTGTACTTTTCCCACACCTCCTGCCTTTTCCTCCAATTAATATCAATTTTTTTGAGTTGCTCTATTCCTAATGCAGCTTGGATATCCATCATGTTATATTTGAAACCAGCAAATTCTACGTCATATTGGGCGTAACCTTTTGAAGTAAATCTCTTCCAAGCGTCCTTTGACATGCCATGTAAGGAAGCTTTTGTTATGAAATTCGCAATATCTTCATTATTAGTCGTAATCATACCCCCCTCACCAGTTGACAGATTTTTTGTCGAGTAAAAACTGTGACAACCCACATCACCAAAGGTTCCTGCCTTACGCCCATCAATTTCAGACTCAATTGCGTGCGCGCAATCCTCCACCACTGCCAATTTGTATTTTCGCGCAATTTTCATCAGCCAAATCATATCACACGGTAAGCCTGCAAAATGCACAGGCATAATACATTTTGTTTTTGACGTGATTGCAGCTTCAATCGCGAGCAAATTCATATTTCCTGTTCCCGGGTCAATGTCAACAAGCACCGGGGTTGCACCACAGTGAATAATGCTATTGATTGTTGCGCAGAAGGTCATTGGAGTCGTAATCACCTCGTCACCTGGGCCAACACCCAAAGCAAGAAGGCTTAGATGTAATGCTGCTGTGCATGAGTTGACAGCTCTCGCAAATTTTACTCCTTTATATTCGGTAAATGCGTCCTCAAATTCTTTCACCTTGGGCCCTGTTCCGAGCCATCCATTTTGAAAGCACTGAACCACGGAAGATATCTCGTTGCTGCTATAGTGGGGTTTCCCATACGTGATAAACTCGTCACCCATTTCACCACCCTGCCCCGAATTTAAATTTGCTGTTAAATGCTCTGATTTCAGGGTTTTTGGATAAAAATTCAACTACCTGGTCAACGGTCCCCAAAATATTATTTCGTTCAATATGTTCAAAAATATGTTTAATAACATATAAGTCCTCAATGTGATCAAGCGTAAATCGATATCCTGAGGCATCTTCTGTCCTATCCAACTGCACGCTAGAAAAATCTTGACGCTGCCAAAATTGATGAGTCACATGCTCCAACTCTTTTAATGAAAGTTGCATTTGGTGAGCGCGCTTAAGAGAGGCAAGCGTGAAAACCTCAACATCAGATCCATCAGGCCAATGTGATTTTTCAGGGGGCACTGTGTTCGCAGCATAATCAACTTTTGATTTGTCAAACAAATCGATGCAGTCATCTATTACTGCGGGATCAATTAATGGGCAATCAGCAGTTATCCTCACTATTGTTTTGGCATCAACTGATTCAGCTGCTTCAAGATATCTTGCTAGAACGTTGGTTTCACTCCCACGAATAAACTCAAAGTGTTTATCATGGCAAAATGTGGCTAACGCATCATTTCCTGAGGTATCAGGGATAGCAACTAAAACTGTATCAATTTTCTTTGAAAGTTTCGCACGCGAAACAACGTGTTCTAAAATTGTTCTACCACAAACTGATTTCAAAACCTTATTAGGCAGACGGCTAGACGTCAAGCGCGCTTGGACTATACCAACTACAGACCTCACGTCATCCTCCCAAACGCATCTGAACGCGTATTTTTACCTTTTTCTAAGGAAATATTTTTGTCCTGAAGGGCGTGGCTAATAATCCCAAAGACTTCTTCAATAGCCTCGGCATAAACGTCAATTACTCCTTGGTCGTGAGCCCAGCATACGTAAACACTATTAGACGCCAAATACCCCCTAGCAAGCATCTCTTCACAAAAGATGGTCATTAGGTGGTCATTCAATTCCTCATACTGAAATTTGAAGGTCGCTAACGGATAAAATTCACCAGTATAAATTGACAAATTATTTTTTTTTGCTGCTTTCTTCCAAACTTTTATAATATTTTGGCCCATTATCTGTAGGTGCTTGTATACATTTTCGCGGTTCAGTATTTCGATGGTTTTGCGTGCCGCTACGAATCCAACTCGCTCTGTCCACATTGTTGAACTCATAAATGATGCACTGGCTTTTTCCATAGTCTCCTTGTGGCCAACAATGGCGGATATTGCAAAACCGCCCCCCAATGCTTTCCCAAAAACTTCGATATTCGGCTGGCAACCCAGAGTTTTCAAAACGCCTCCGGGGCTGACTCGCCAACCAGAAGTTATTTCATCGCTTATTAATATAGCTCCAGTAGCAACTTGTAGCTGCTTTACAGCCTCCACAAATTCTAAAGATGGATATTCATATCTCGCGCCCTCCACACAAATAACCCCGATGTCATCTTGTTCCTTTTGAATCCTAAGCACATCTTCTGGATCATTGTATCTGAAAGGAACGGCTGTTCCCTCAAGTTCCTTTGGGATACCATAAGGTATTAATCCTGGTATCAGATGATCAGACAATTTATCGCCTTTAAGATTCGCTGAAATATACCAATCATGCCACCCATGATACCCAGAAAATACAACCTTGCTTCGGCCCGATGCTGCTCTTCCAACTCTTATCGCTTGGGACATAGCCTCTCCCCCTGTACGCGC
This sequence comes from SAR116 cluster bacterium AG-325-I21, assembly GCA_003282865.1. Lineage (GTDB taxonomy): Bacteria > Pseudomonadota > Alphaproteobacteria > Puniceispirillales > Puniceispirillaceae > UBA3439. The sequence goes on from QBYK01000006.1 coordinate 46,102, forward strand.
AAACTTAACGCGACTTTGTCCATCGGTAAATTTCAGCATTTCCTCGGCAAGCAGAACTTCGTCGGGTGAATTGAGGGTACAATTTACACCACCATTAATTGCCTCCACGACAGCTTCGTTAAGCTCGTCATTTGCATAACCAAGCACAGAAGATCCAATTGCCATTTGTGCCATGTCTACGTATCGATTTCCATCTAGATCCCAAACCTCGACACCCTTACATTTGGAAAAATAGGTCGGCCACTGCAAGGGAGAATATCGGGAAGGACTTTTTGAAAGCAGTCCGTTTCCACCAAGAATGACGCTCTCTGCTTTTGACCACAACCTTAAACCGGTATTAATTGGCATTGACATTTCTCCTAAAGGCTCGAGTGCCCTTTTCAGCTTCCACGCCCTTAATTGTTTTATCACCAATCATATCAACAACTGCCTCAGCTTCTTTTACCATCATTTTGAAAGCTTTTTCGTCTATTGATACAGGAGCATCAATGCAATCTTTATCACCGGAGAGCATAAAATGCTTTTCGATTATCTCTGCACCAACAGCAACTGCATACAACGGAACCTCAATACCTTTTGTGTGATCGGAATATCCAATCTTTATGCCCTTTAACAATTCTTTTAAAGCCATTATTTGGCCAAGGCTTGCGTCCGACTTTTTCAACGGATAAGAAGACACACAATGAAAAACAGAAACTCTTGCATCACGTTTGACAAATATCTCAATTGCTCTTGAGACTTCCTCATTGTCAGCCATCCCTGTTGACATAAATGTTGTGGCACCTGAGGCCGCAGCGGCGTCAATCAAAGGCATGTTCACGATATCAAACGATGCGATCTTGTGATAGTTCACATTTATTTCATTTAAAAAATTGATACTTTCGATGTCAAAAGCAGTCGAAAAAAACTCAACGCCCTGAGCATCAGAGTGGTTTTTTAATTTTTCAAATTCACCAAATGTTAGCTCACAAGATTTCAAAATTTCATAAAGAGGTGAGCTCTTCCCCACCCTATCTTCAGCGTTATAGGTTTGGAATTTTATAGCATTACACCCAGTCTTAACAGCGCTATCAATAAGCCGGAAAGCCTTATCAAGACTACCACCATGGTTTATTCCAATTTCTGCAATAAAAAATGTCATTTAACTAGACCTTTCACTACGACTGTCCAAGTGCTTACCAGATTGACATTCCACCATCGACAACAAGGTTGTGCCCGTTGATGTACGAGGACGCGTCAGAGAGCAAGAAAATAATTGGGTTGGCTATTTCTTCGGTGAAGGCCAACCGCCCCATGGGACAGCGTTCAGAATACTTTGAGATAAAAGCGTTGTTTTGTAATTTTCTATTCAGAATTCCTCCTGGTGATATTGCGTTAAATCTGTGATTTTTATTTACAGTATTTGCCGCATAGTATTTTGCCAACTGAACAATACCGGCTTTTGTCGCGCCATAAATTTCAGAACTATTTCTTCCACTATCCCCATAAATCCTCGGATCGGGGCTGATAACGCCATAATGCGATCCAACCAAAACCACTGAAGAGTTTACCGGCTTATCGCCAATCGACGATAAAAATTCATTGACCGTATTAATAGTGCCAATCAAATTTACATCAATTACGGCTTGCAATTCTTCCTCGGTTCTTTTCGCAGTCGGTGTGAATACACCGACCCCGGCACAACAAATTAAATCGGTTATATCATAACCAAAATCTCCAGCTTTTTTAAATGCAGAGCTTAGAGACTTGCGGTCTCTTATGTTACAGTCCACAAAAATAAAGTTTTCATCAGAAGTTTTATTAAACTGGCCTGAAGCCGATACTTTTGGTTGGCTTTTATCAAGTGCAACAACCTTTGCACCTTGCTCAAGAATTATGGAAGAAAGCGACGAACCAAGTTGACCCGTTGCACCGGTAATACAAACAACTTTTCCTTCCATGCCGAACTTGTAAAAATTATTTCTTTGATTATTGCTATCCATGAAACAGAATATCTCTAACAGACTTTGCATAGTCGCTGTGGGTGTACTTTTCCAAATTCTTTTCCAACTGCCGCTCGGAAATCCATCCTGACTCTGCTGCAATCAAATCAACTGAACCCACCTGACAATTTAGCCTTTGCTGCGCTTGCCTTATTAAATAGCTGGCCTCAACTAAATTCTGTGGGGTCCCTGCATCGAACCAAAAACAAGCCCTTCCTAACTCAATAGCTTCGAGTGAACTTTCGTCCAAATAAAAGCTCAAGAGGTCTGTAATTTCGAGTTCACCCCTTGAAGACGGTTTGAGCTCCTTGGATTTTTCAAAGACCGATGCGTCAAATATATACAGTCCCGTGATGGCCTGGCCCATTTTTAAGTCTTTCGGCTTTTCAATCAAGCTTGATAGTTTTCCATCCTCATCAAATAACGCAACACCATACCCGGACGGATCAGCGACTTTTTGTAGAAAAATTGTTGCGCCGCAATTTTTTTGCAAACCCTCAGATATGCTTGAGACTAAATTATTGCCAAAAAATACGTTATCACCTAACGCTAGGACCAGACCATGTTTCGAGGCAAAATCTTGAGCTAGTTGGACACCCTCAGCAATACCATTTGCTCCACTTTGCAATGCGTAGATTAATTTAATTCCTAGGTGAGATCCATCACCCAGCAGTTTTTCATATGCCGGTAAATCGATTTCATTTACAACAATCATAATTTCTCTAATTCCACCAAGCATCAGCGTAGAAAGTGGAAAATAAATCATAGGTTTATCAAAAACTGGTAATAGATGCTTGGAAACACATTGGGTAACGGGTCCCAATCTCGACGCTGTGCCGCCCGCCATTATTAATCCTCTATAAGACACTAATTAGTACTCCTTCAATTGCATTACCCCATTAAAGTCTACTTGTATGTGAGGAGTTGTGTATCAATGTCTTCACATTAGCCGAACATGCAATCAATTTTAATGCAATCTGACTCTTTTGCGTATCGTAAAGCGTTGATAACATATACTTACTCCGTGCTCGTACCCCAAGCATATAATGGATTCTGACAATACCATTCGATAGTTGCAGAAATCCCCTTTTCAAAGGACATTTTTGGTTCCCAACCGTATTTATCACAGATCTTTGTTGAAGCAATTGAATATTGAAAGTCATGGCCCATTCGATCATCGACATGCAAAATTGGAGCAGTTTGCAAGCTCTTGAATCGATTATTTAACAAACCCCGCGTCTTCATTTGTTGAAATATTGTCTCAATAATCTTAAGATTTTGAACTTCCGTTTCTGACCCAATATTAAATGTTTCGCCAAATTCTGGGTTACTTATAATCTTGTTGAGCGCTTTTACGTGATCTTCAACATAAAGCCAATTCCGAATCTGCAAGCCCTCGCCATAAACCGGAACTGGCTTACCCTCTCTAAAATTTTTTATTGTTAGCGGAACCAGCTTATCAGGATATTGATACGGACCAAAATTATTGGCACAGTTTGTCGTGATTACATTTAACGAAAATGTCTTGTACCACGATCTTACTAAATGATCAGAAGCAGCTTTAGACGCTGAGTAAGGAGAGTTGGGCAGGTAAGGTGAATTTTCATAAAAAACCCGACCATTTTTTGCTGATCCAAACACCTCATCTGTGGATATATTTAGTATAAAACAGCGTTCATTAATGGTTTTTGTAGCTATCATTTCCCTTGTAGTTTCAAGAATGTTATATGTGCCTATTATGTTGGTCTGAATAAAGTCAGACGGAGCCCCTATTGATCTATCGACATGGGTTTCCGCAGCAAAGTTAACAACGATTGTGGGGCAAAACATTTCGAATACCTCACGCAGTTTTTTCCTGTCACATATATCCCCTTTTACGAAGGACAGGCGCCTATCCCTCACGTATTTGTTTAAACCAGACAAATTGGAGCAATATGAGAGCTTATCAAATACCAGGACATCATTCTGCCCTTTCTTCATCTGACTAATGACGAAATTTACCCCAATAAAACCTGCTCCTCCCAAAATAAGTATTTTTTTGTTAGACATAAATTTCTCCATCTTTCAGAGCTATTCACGAAAACTCTACGCGTAAAAGAACGTCCGCCGAATTGATCGATATCGGTTCTTTGATAATAACTGGCTCTTATGCTTATTCGAGGTGCATGCACAATTTATAAGTCAAAATATTAAAAAAAAATTAATTTAGTGTATTGAATTAACTCCGTTATTTTTGTCACCTTGAGAAAAGTAATGCCTTATTCCTTACCTACATTCTTCTTAAACCCGACCATCGACGCATTTGATTAAGGCTAACCTTCGCATTTGTGACTGCAATCAAAGCATCATCAAATGGTGATTTTGGCCTATTCGCATATTTTTCTTCAGCAAATTTAAGATCAATTATTGAGTCTTTATACAACGATATTTGACCCAAAAAATTATCTACCTTTTTGCTATCCCAATAGTTTATGTGCAAACAAACTGTACTAAAACTGAGCGAGATTCTTGACAGCCTCCAAGTTCGCTGTGGGACCCAAAACATTCCTCGCGAATCTGTGTAAGGTAAAGCCGAATATCCATCTGAAATTCTTGTTATGCCGTTTAATTTAAGTGCAGTTAGAGTGTGTTTATCGAAACCATGGGATGGCGCAACCCAAATATCCGGTAACAAAAAATTTTTAGAAAAAATTTCTACGCCTGTTCTAATCATTTCAGCTTGCTGCTCAAGCGGAAGACCAGAAAACTCAGAAAACTTTGAGGTCTTGATGTAGCTTTTAGAGGATGGGTACAAAACATGATTTAATCCATGGAGTCCAATAGCCCACCCTAACGATTGTAAATGCCTCATTCTTTCCCAAAAAAAACAAGCCTTATCGCTATATTTCAAAGACTCATCTTTATTATTTGGAACTAGCGCAATAATAGGTTTTACACCTATCGAGACAATTTCTTTTTCTAGCTTATCCCATACCCCAAAATTCATGTGAGGACAAAAGTCGTCAAACCGAATGAGTATTTCTTTTCCTGTGAACGGCATACCACTTCACCCAGCAATTTTATAAAGTTTTTCATAGCTCTCAACACACGCTGATTTTTTGTATTTTTGAGCCACTTCGACCAAATTTAACAATTGCTTGTTGTATTTACTTGGGTTGTCTAAAAAGTATTTGATTGTTTCAAATAGATCACGCGATGAATGCTGATCAAAGAAAACCTCATTTAAACCCACAACTTCGTTATTAATTGCAATATCGGAACAGATTGGCAAGCACCCGTTGAACATTGCCTCAATGGTCGCGACACCAAAACCTTCATTATGAGAGGGGACGATGAGAAAATGGTGTTGCCTCATCAAAGACTCTACACTTTTTCGAGGCAACTCTCCGGTAAAAACCACATTTTTTTCTAGTTCATAATCCTCAACTAATTTCACAAGGTCTTTTTTCACCGGGCCTTTTCCACAAATAGTCAGACTGACATCAACATTCATTTGTTTGAAAAAAGGCAAGGCTTGCAAAACGATGTTGAAATTTTTGACCGGTACTAGCCTTCCAACAAGTAGCAACTTAACTGGACGTTTATTGATATCACGCTCCACACTGTAAATTGGTTTATCAACTGCATGTGGAATTATCACTGCTTCTGACTGGATTTTTGAAAATGGAATCGAGCTTAATGTCGAATTTGAGTTTACGACAATGACTTTCCTAAAAGGATAAACAAGAACACAAAAAAAGACTTTTTGAAGCAAATTAAAAGCATAGAAATTTGTATGAAGGGTATGAATTGTTGTAGTTTTTCTAGCTGTTATTGAACAAAAAGCACAAAAACAAGAGACCCACAACGCAGAATAGTTTTGGTTTGTATGGATAGCGTCGTAATTCTGGAGGGAGCATAAGATTTTCACTTTTTTTGCTAAAGAGAATTCTCTAGAAATTTCAATGACATCAATCTGCAATTTTTCAGATTTTTCAAACCAGGATGCAATCATTATGGGAATAGAAGTTACTGTCCTCTCATTAATAATAATAGCCACCCTGACCATTCTAGAAACACCTCAATTTATCTGATTGTAACCTTGCCATTGCTAGAATGAGGGCGGAAAGCGGCCAAATAGGCGAGGTTCCAATAGTTGAATGGAAATTCAATGAGATCAGCATACATAAAAACCCAAAACGTAATGCTACATGAAATTCCTTTGGAGTGCGGTTAATTACAAAAAACATGAAAACACTAAAAAGAGAGAATAAAAATATTCCAATTGTTCCTGCTTCTGCCCAAAATGTTAGGTACCAATTTATTGCTGTCGAATTGCTGGATTTAGTTAAATAGCCTAATCCCGAACCAAAAGGATTGTCTCTAATCACAGAAAACGCGTTAATAGCAGCATCGAGTCTTTGGCTTGCTGATTTGAAACCAGTATTAAGACTAAGTTTTCCATACATATTCTCGATAATTTCTGGCGCTATAAAATACAAAAAACAAAAAAGTGTTAAGCAACACATAACCGCAAGGCAAATCTCTCTTATCTTACGGTGAACCGCCAAAATCAAAAAAGTCGAAATCAAAACTGTTAAAAAAGCACCTACCGAAAAGGTCAGAAGAAAACACAGCGCAACAAGAAGAGTTGGTACAGCAATTGTAGTTCTACTCCACTTTTTATTATTTATGTAAGAGTGATGGGTCGCAAAGGCCAATGGAGCAAATGCTGCAATGTAATATGCAAACTGAGCCGGCTGGCTAGAGAGGCCATATAATCTTGGAACACCTGATGCAATCGCTGCGGTAGTTGGCTTTAATCTGCCAAACATTTCAAAAGCATCGAATCCCGAAAAAAAATGTATGCAATAACCAACAAGTGCAAAAACACAGCTTAAATAAATTGCACTCACATTTGTTATCAGTATCTGGGGAACAGCATTCAAAACATCAATGATAATCTCAGAACCTTGCACCCAAACAACAAACACAAAAATAGTTGCAAACAAATGAGGGATGAGCACATTATTCCAGTAGAACAAGCTCACCAAAAGCGAATATAAAATCAAACAAAAAATTGTTAAATTTGACAACCAGGTCTCTTTTGAAAGATATCCTTGCGTAAAAAAGGGTAGGGCAAAAAAGAACCCAAGAAGTAAAAATACAATTGACAGTGGAAGAGTATAAATTGGGCGTAAAATTCCAGTTACCCCAATCAAACCATATGAGGCACAAAACATCCACATAGAGATCTTAGCAAAGTTCTTCATGGTTTTATATCGATACTACGATTGAAGAACACAAAATGTGCGTTCTACATCATCTTGGTCCAAACCACTTGGCAATACATAGCGCACTGTGTTGAAGCCTGCGGATTCAAGTGCTCTTTTAATCATACCATTCACTGGAAACGGATGCCCAATCTTAATCCCATATTTGTGATACATAAGGCTTCTCAACTTTCCAAGTTTACGGATTGATGGCCTGCCTACGTTGCATGAAACATATACCTGGCCTCTGCCAGTTATAATCGACTTCAAAAATGCCGCCATTTTCATGTCATTGTCGGAATAGTACCAACACACAAGACATATTGCCAAATCAAACTTCCCCAGGGCTCCCAGAAAGTCTTCATCAATCAATCCACGAGCTGTTTTAATATCAACGCCAGCACTACGGATATTTGAATTTGCTACGGTCTCATAGTTTTTACTTATATCGTACCAGGTGACGTCTGCTCCTCTTTTTGCCAACTCGATTGATACTAGTCCCGGCCCACCACCGATATCAACAACTCTCCTATTCTTCACTTGTCCAAAAACCAACTCGATAGAATCAACCTCTTTTTTGGCATAATCCAGAGCACGATTTTGCTGATATTGAGTGGCAAAGTCCAATGAGACAGGATCTTTCAAAAACTCTTTTTTCATCAAGAAGCTATATGCAGAATTAATTATTGACATATTTTCTATCCATTAGATGCAGCAATTCTCCAATTTTTTTTGCACTGCAAGCTGATCCAGTCGTAAAAAATATAATTATGATTGAGAGCACGGTGGTGTAGCTAAACATCTCCAAAGAAATAAAATCAAACCACGGTGCAGATCGCGTTCGCATAACATCAAAAACTCTTGAGAGGATAAATAAAGACCCAAATGTAAACACATGGAAACAACTTGCTGTGAACAAAAAAGCTTTCAGTGCTGTGATCAAGGATCCTCGATAAATAAGAGAAAACGACACCAAACTCACCAAAATTTGAACAAAAAGGCCAATCACAGTAGCCATAATGACGGCCATTACATTACCATAATCTTCCGCGAACGTTCCCAAGAAAAGGACAAAAAATGTGAAGCACACTCCAACAAGGTTGAAAGCAAAGACCAAAAATCCTCGTTCAATGATAATAAAAATTGAGTTTGTGATTGAAATGGAAAGCCGTAAAATCACAACACCCCAAAGGAATGGTAACACCCCCATTACATTTTGAACTAGAATACTTTTATGCTGGAGAACAAAATAAGTTGCCGTAATTACCACCCCCCCTCCTAGGGTCCAAAGAAGAATAATAAAAAAACCCAAATTTTGTTTAATTCTAAAACCCTTTGAGGGTTCCAAACCCAGTGAAAACCATTCTCTAAGCTGTTGCCCGACAAATGATAAGAGTTGTGATGGCATGAAAAGAAAAACAGAGCAGATATAAGCTGCCACGGCGTAGTTACCAAACACATCAAGTTCCGAAGTTGAAGCAATCAGAACTCTGTCTTGAGTAACCATGAATAGATCCGTTATACCGATAAAAAATACGGGCAGCCCCAGACCCCACAGATCTTTCAATACGCCTTTATTCGGTATGGAGAATATAGGTTTTTTTCTTTTTCTGAACAATAAAATAGAAGGCGCTAAAAAGACTAGAGGTTCACATAGCAAAAAGCCAACAATCCCAAAAAACATCGCGCATGGTAATTGGATGAAAACCCTTACACAGGCTGGAGCCATACGTATCATTGAAACATCACGTATTTCAAATTTGTACCGATAATACACAATCTGATTTATGTAGAATGCGTAAAAAATATTGCTAAGAGCTACAGATAAGACACCCAGCCAAACACTTCCGCTGAGAGCAGGCCTAAAAACAAAGAACGCTGCGCCCAAAGTAACAAGAAGACAACAACTGAAAATTAAATGAATGGAGCAAACACTGTTAGAATGGTAGTCAAAATCCTTTTCCTGATTTGTAACGTTTAAAGATGATAATTTCAGCTTCAAGCCGTCCAACAAACCCAAATGCATTAGAGTAAAATATGAAAAACATAAAATAGCTAAGTTTACAGTCCCCACTAGCTCCATATCCCAGGACGCAACTATAAGCATCATGACTAGCGCTTTCGACAGCACATCAATAGCAGTTGGACCTGACCAAAAAAAAAGATTATAAAGCAAAGATTGAACCTAAATTAAAATTACACTTGATGATTTAGAAAAAACGCCTGTAACTTCCCAAAAATCAGAGTAAAAGATACAAACCCTCCTCAAAGTTTATATTGCTAGTCTTGTTTTTGGTACAACAACTTGACACCACAGCGTTACAAATTTTTAAATAACTCAAAAACAATTTCCTTTTTCTTTTTTTATTTTCACAAAAATTCAATTCTTAAGTAGTGCTTGATTATGAAAAACTCAGTTATGCACATTGGCTTTAACGACAAAGACACCAATGTGGCGTTCAATGAATTCTACATAGAGTCAAAACGAGCCGGTCGAAATGCAAAATTTATGTCCATCGATTCAACTCCGAATTTTACGTCCTCAGATAACAGCATACTGAAATTCATTAGCGCTGCGATAAAGGTGAGAGATCAAGCTCAAATCTTCCATTTTCACCTTATCCAAGTTTCATGGCTTTTCGTATTAGTTCATCGGCTAATAGGTGTGAAGAAAGCTGTAATCGTTACAATTCACACTTCTTACGATAACCTAAATTCTTTTTTAAAACAGTGTTTTCTTTTTTTAAACTTGGTTTTAGGTGTTGAAATTGTATTTTGCAGCAAAGCAAGCAAATTGTCGTTTAAGCGATCATTACTGTGGATATATCTAAAACGGCGTGAAGTTGTTTTGAATGGTTTTAATATAAAGATAAGCGAAACTCGCGACAAGCGAGCAAAGTCAATATTAATAGTTAGCCGATTTATTGATCTCAAAAGGCCAATTTTTGCAGCAACAGCATTCAATAAGATCAGTAACGACGAAGCAACTCTCTCTTGGGTTGGAGCGGGCAAACTTGAGGCCGGCTTAAAAAAAAACTTTTCCCATGACGAACGAATTAGTTTCATGGGCACACTATCCCGTGAAGACACTCAAAGGGTTATGGCAGAATCTTCAATCTTGATGTCGACGTCATTGATTGAAGGGATGCCAATTTCAGTTTTAGAGGCAGCAGGTCATGGATGTTTACTTATACTTTCGGATATCCCCCCCCATAGAGAGATAGCTAAGGATATCCCAAACACATTTTTGTTCAATGACGAAGAAGATTTGTTACGCCAAATAAATCTTGTATTTTCTTTTAGTCAGAGAATCTTAAATGAAAAATATCTTGAAAACAAAATTGCAGGCATAAAAAAATTTAACATGAAGAATGTGTTTGAACAGTATGATAGAATATATCGAAATAAAATACGTGCTATCGGTCAGGATTAGATAAGCTCACCACTGATAAACGACACGCTTTAATTCGCTACTTTGGAAATTTCCCTCAGGCATCTATTTCTCAGCGTTTCTTTATCAACATTCCCATCAAGTTTCACAACACGGGCAGCATTTGGACAAAAAGATTTATATAGCTTTGCCCTTGTCTTTATTTGTATTGCTGTTTCTTTTCCTAATTTATTACGCTCTCTGTTTCGATTTTGTAACTCTAATAATGGGACGTCTAAATCGATGTACAAATCACATTTAGGCATTGCCCAATATAATAAACGTTCACAAGATGCTAGGACTTGGAGAAATTTACTTACCTCTGAGTCAATAATTGGAGAGTCATTCGCTCCAAAAGATTGACCAGGCCACCGGTCTGACACCACTACTACGTTCAAAAACCGTAAAAAAACCGCCCAATAACATAAATAAAGTCGGATCATCCCAGTAACAAGCATACGTAAAGCCCTAGTTTTTGTTTGTTTTTTATTCTTAAATTTTGGTTTTTTGACTTTGTTTTGTGTCAAACGTCCAGGACTTAATCTGGCGGTAAGAACAATTGAACTTAGCTCATCATGTATCATTTCTGAGATTGTAGACTTTCCTGCACCGTCAGGTCCACCAATAGCAATAATAAGTCCTTTATTTTTCAATCTACGTTTATTAGATAAAAAAATTACTGATATGATTTTCCGGAAAAATTTAACCACGAACACCAACGGCAGAATTGTCGGTTTAATTCTTCTAGTATAATCCGTAGTTTTTGGCGAAGATTGGGTTGCTGCACCCAAAAAGGCTTTTTCTAAAATATTATCGTTTATGTCTCTCCTCGAGACCAATTGATTAAACAACCCATTGGACTTCATTTTTGTTCGAGAGTTAAAAATACTCCGGCCTAACTCATTGCTAACACATCGAACCCCTCTGATAAATTGAATATTTTTTTCAAGCTCACTTGATTTAATCAGTAACTCATATTCCTTCAACCAGGTATTACCTGTGATCAACTTGTAGTAAACATGCAAGTGGTAAAACCGAGATGTATTCTCACAAAATAAGAAATAATGCTCTATGTCGAAGTAAGAGGAGTGATAATACTCAGCGTTGAAAACAATAAAGTCCTTAAGAACGGCCTCAAAGGAAACACGGTATTTATGATTTAAAAAAAGATCTAGATCTTTCTTACCAAGGAAAAAGTCATCGATTTCGTGAAAGTTTTTCCACAAAACATATTTTAAATTTCTTCTATTAAGTTCCTTAAAAATTTTCAAATTTTACGATCTCTGACATTTCATCAACAATTACACACAACTGTTCATTAAATAAATGATAGTTCTCGGGACAGGTTTTAATTTGTGTTTTTGTCTGCGAGTTCCTGGTAGAAGAGCGGATCACAAATGTATCTAAATCGATATGAAGCGTCCTTACCGTGTATTCAAACAAGCTAATCGTATGCTTCAATTCTTTTTCAAATTTTGGAGAGGAAGACCCCCGGTTAATGACACGATTGCAAAGTATAAGTTGGACTAAACTTTGGTCCAGTACAATATCCTTCCGAGCTGATCGCAGGGTAAATAGTAGCAATATTGCATTAAAAATATAAATTAACCTTACACGATCGTAAAACCCTGCTTGCAGCACTCGAAGGGATGGATTTAAAAGAAAAATAAAAGCTTTTATAAACAAAACAATTTTAAGTATTACTCGCAGGATCTCGACATTTGTTTTTTCTATGAAAAAGACATCAACTGTGAAACACCCAGCATGTTTTGTCTTAACAATGGTAGTTTTGCCAGCTCCCGGTAAACCCACATACTCTAGGACCTTTAAATGATTTTTCATGGTTTTTCACAAAAAGCAGTTTATCGTATTTCTAGCACATTTAAAGTAGGGCTGAAAGAGACCAAACAAGGGGCAAACAAGCCACAGCACAAATTCTCCTAAACCTTGCGTAGACAATGAAATTGGCAACAAACAAGATTATTGTTTAGCAAATTTAGGATTAAATTTTAAACATCAGTGAAGGCCACAATTGCAAATGAAACAACATGACCAACTAGGTTTGACAGAAGAGAGTGTTCAAATGCTTTTAATGCAGCGGGCTGATCTGAGAGTAAAAGTCGACTTAACTATTTCAAGATTGCTCTTGAAGATTTTTCCCGAAAAGCCTGTTAGGAAGTTCATTTTCAAAACTGTTTTGCCACTTTATTACAAAGTTGGTCTAAAACCGCTAATCAGACGCTATATGAGTTCATGTGAAATAGATTTTCAAAATTTAAAGCCTCATTTGGACATTAATAAACTCGAATGTAAAATTTTAGATATCGGCGCGGGATTCAGCGGCATAAGCGTTTTCCTTTTCCATTTCTTAGGAAAAAAGACCAAATTCTGTTTACTAGACCGTGACTCCGTTACAGCAGATTGGAAGATTGGCTACCATCACGACGCAAATAGTTTCTCAAGCTATAATAGCTTTCCTCTTGTGAAGATTTTTTTAAAAGCAAGTGGACTACACCATAACAACGTAAAAACGATAGATATTAACAAACAACCTTTCCCAGAGAATGCCAAATTTGATATTGTAATATCTTTATTGTCAATGGGTTACCATTATCCGATCGACGTTTATGCTGATGGTATACGTAAAACAACAAATAAGGGCGCAAAAATATTTCTTGATTTAAGAGACGGCTATTACAATCTAGCCGAAGTCGAAAACGTGCTCAACGCTAAAGCCACACTGATCAAAACCTCAAAGAATTCAAAAAGGTATTTATTAATTAGGATTTAGTTGGATGGTCTAACGCTCAGTATTCACGCCTAAATGCATTTCATCTCATCCAAAGTATTAAAATATCTTAATATTATATTACTCTCGCGGGCAACCGTTCGTAAGCGGGATATGTCTAATTCAGAATGAATCAATTCACGACCATCATCGTTTTCATAATTAAACGTAATTGAATCACCAACCTGGGTGCAAATATCACCGATCCGAAATCCATTTGTGTTTTTTATATTTAAACAATTTGTACCAATCTTTGTTTTATTATGGAGGGTTAAAATCACATCGCAAAGGAAACTAAATTCACAAAAATCACGTATCTGCCGGCCACCATTCTGAATAATAAAACTATGACTTTTTCTAGCTGGAGGATTTAACACCCTGTCAATGAAACTATTAAAACCGTTTTGTGTGAAACATGAGAAAAAGCCTGCTGGCCTCAGCACTAATGTGGAAACCTCATTTTCATTCGTGTATTTTTCCAAACATAACTCTAACAAACATTTTTCTTCGCCATACTCGTCAGAAGGATTAAATTCACTAGCTTCACGGATAGGGATATTTTTGATTTTTTTCAACCCATATACGGCTGCAGAAGAGATAAATACTATGTTTTTTGGTTTTAGCTTTAAAAGGACATTGGTCAGTTGAAACTCAAAATCTTTTTGGTTGATTTGAACGTTAAACTTGCGAGAAAGGTAAGGGCTTCCCCCAATTATTACACTATCTGCAAAATCAATGCTTGACGCCATGTTAAATAAATTTGGCAACGAAATAAAAATAAAATCTTTTTTCTTCAATTTAGAACTGAGAAACTGATCAAAACGCCGCCCTCCTATCAATACTATTTTAGGCATCCATTTTCCCAATCTATTTTCTCAAATTTGGGAACAGTGAGGTCCTTTAAACATTTTTTTATATAAGCAACAAATTCCTGTGTTGGTTTGGTTTCACTATCCCAAGTCATAAGGGATTCCCTCATTTTTGGCTCTGAATAATAAAGTGACTCTCTTGCTTTTTCACCGTCACGGAGGCCAATGTATTTTATTTCAATATCATCTCTTCTGAGTTTTTGTCCAAACGCAACGGCGCGCAAACCCGCGTCTTCAATAAAGTTTCTTGCTAGCGCATCAATGTTCACTTCCGATCCCATGTCCAAAACAACTACCCTGCTGTCAATTTTGGAAAAAGCTGTATCAATCACCAGTTCAACTGCTTGCTGTATCGACATAAAATAGCGCCATGCTTCTTTTGATGTGACAGTGACCGGTCCCCCCTCAGCAATTTGTTCTTTAAAGATGGGAAGGACTGAACCACTAGAATTAATAACATTACCAAACCTGATAACTTGACCGTTTTTAAAGTTTTCATCAAAAATCAGAAGCTCACAAATGCGTTTTGTGAAGCCCATTATATTTATCGGCCAGACCGCTTTATCTGTAGATATAAGAGTAATTTTTTTTGCATTCGTTTTAGCAAAATCAATGACATTCATAGTTGATTTTACGTTATTGTGAAAATAAAGAAATGGGTTAACTTCCGATAATGGAACATGCTTATAAGCCGCAGCGTGAATGACAATTTCGAAGTTTGTTTCCGCCAAATGATTTTTCCATAGCTTTTCACATAAGTTTGCGGGCAGAAATGTAATTTTTTTTGAACACTCAGAGAGGCTTTTTTGAAGTCTAAATAACGAATTTTCGTTTGCATCAATGCAATACAACTCCGCGTTGCCTGTAGACTTTGCTAATTGTTCAACTATTTCTGAACCAACACTGCCACCCGCGCCAGTTACAAGAATTTTTCCGTTTATTTGCTGCAGTTTGTTACTCACGTTGCACCTTTTGTTTCAAATTTTTAAGATCCACCTTAATTCCTAAAGCTTTACAAAATATTCTTGGCAGAAGGTGGAGCTAATCTGCAGGATTTAATAAAAAGGTCGCTCTTACGATCAAAAGAAAAGTGTAAAAGGTTTAGGTTAAATAACATCATCTATTGTGCGTAATTTGCCTGATTGATTTTTTTAAATTTTCAAGTGTTTCAATTAGTTGTACAAGGCTTTTGTAATATTCTACCGTGTAAAATGCACATCTGTCACCAAAGTTTTGTAAACAAAATTTAATTTGGTTACCATCTGGTGGGTTGTGTGCGTCAATCAGGGAAGTGTCTGTAACTACAGGACTGCTTAAATGAACTTGAAAGACTGCCTCTAGCGGCAAGTTAGAAAAGTATTCTGTAAATGTCTGACGTTGCGCAACTGCAGAAATCATTGCATGAGCATGATCATATAAGAATTTTATCTGATTTTGTCTTACTAATTCTGCAATAAACCATGGCTCGGTCACCGTCGTATAAGCACGGCCACCCAAATCGTTGTTATTTTCTACCAATATTTCAAGGCCACTGAAGCGATTTCTAAACCAATCAATATTCGTTTTGGCATTCTTCAATAGAACAGATGCTGACAGTTCCTCACCATCTCCAACTGCTCTCCCTCGACATACCTTAAAGCTGGTATTATTCGTTACCATGTGAAACGAAACCCCCTTAAGCGATCGAAATCCTCGCACTCTTTGCTCAATGAAACCGTGGTCTGAAGCGGACCAACGCTGAGTAATTTCGCACTTACAATGATACATCAGCACATTATTACGTTGCGCATGCGGCACCACGTTATCCCTAGCCTCAAGCCCCCCAAAGGCACCAACCAAATTAAAAAAAAATTTATTTTTCGCAAGGTGTGAAATTGGAGTTAATATTCTAGGATTCAAAAAATTTTCTTTCAAAACTTTATCCAACACGGCAGTATGTTAGTCGAAGGTGTATTGATATCCTCTTGCCAAGGTAGCTAACAAATCGGTTTTGGCGCAACCACACTGTTAAATACCTTATTAAACTAATCAAACCAACACGACAAAATTCAAAGAAAAAAAATCTTGAAACCACGGGTTGTTTGATTTTAGCCAACCGCGCTAGCCCTTTCCTTTTCAAGATGCAAGAAATCTCGATCTGCAATTACAGATCTTTATGCGGGTTGTCTTTTTGCAATAATAGCCGTAAGTTAATAAGGCGGATTTGAGTAAGTAACAACATTTTTTGGGCAGCACAAACCATTAATGGGCGTATCAGAAACTCCTAGCGAGGCACTAAAGGTGAGCCATATTTGATCTCGACCTGCTAATAACCTTTTCTAGATTAATCTAAATGCATTGGAGAAGAAATGTCCCAATTAG
This sequence comes from SAR116 cluster bacterium AG-325-I21, assembly GCA_003282865.1. GTDB lineage: Bacteria > Pseudomonadota > Alphaproteobacteria > Puniceispirillales > Puniceispirillaceae > UBA3439. The sequence goes on from QBYK01000006.1 coordinate 62,784, forward strand.
ATGTTAAAGGTGCGATGAGCGCCTATGCAGATGGGCAAAACGTAATGGATTACCTGCGCCACAAGCACGGCATTGATCACAACAACAGTGAAATTATTGAACTTTCCTATGATCTCCAGGCTGGATCCTATGCGAAAAGCACAGAACTTCATATTCAAGAACGTATGGATTACGCAAAATTGATGAGTGAATATATTCGTCCCCACTTAAATGGGGCCACCAGCCTGCTTGATGTGGGGACTGGAGAACTAAGCACGATCTCATTACTAGCAAATCATTTAGATGAAAACACAAGCGTATTTGCATTTGACATCAGCTGGTCAAGATTATTCAAAGGGCAAAAGTTTTGGAACAAATGGAATAAAAACAAAACTTTAGAATTAAATTTATTTGTCGCAGATATGAAAGAGATACCGCTATTAGACAACAGCGTAGATGTTGTTACATCGAATCATGCGATTGAGCCAAATGGTGAATGTCTTAAACAAATATTGTCTGAAATATTTCGTGTTTGCAGTCAGGTTTGTGTGCTATTTGAACCATCTTTTGAGCTTAACTCCGCTGAAGGAAAGGCAAGAATGGCCAAACATGGTTACATTCGCAACCTTCAACGGGAAAGTGAGGCACTCGGTGGAACGGTTTTAAGTATTGAATTGTTTCCCCTCACTCACTCAAAATTAAATCCAACTGCCTGCTACGTAATCGCTCCGCCAAAACATTCTAAAATGTCCATAAACTCTAGAAATCATTTCAGCGCGCCAGGAACCAACTTACCGCTGACACCCATTGATAACTTTCTATATTCAGAAGATATGGCCGTGGCGTTCCCGATCTTAAAAAATATTCCCTTGCTACGCTCTGAAAAAGCGATCTTAGCAACAGCTTTGTTGGCCGACCGCGATCCTGAAGGAGTGAGCGAGTGATATTTGATTGTATTTGTAGATGCCTGTAAATGGAAAGAATTGCTAATAATGTCAGGTATATTGTTGTTTGCAGGTGACGGGCTTTAGCCCGCAAAACTTTGCTGCAAGCGTAGCATATATAGAAAGAAAATCTAATAATTGCTCATCGTGCTCGTAAAAATTAAAAATCAAAAATGGTTCCGATGCATGTCCAATTAATTATCTTTAATGGGATTTTTCGTTTCTCCATCACAAAAGGTGAGTCATAATCCCAGGCTCCGCATGATTTATTGAACCCTTGACAAAATAAGCAATAAAAAGTTGGAGTTGGTTAAACGTAATACAGCATTTTTGCTAAGTAACCTTACTTACAAAATTTTTATTTGACATCACAAATAAAAATAACGAACGCAATTCAATCCTCGTCTATTGGAGAAATGTTTGTCAGATATCCAATTAACAAGGTCTAATTCACGCTTTTCGTGTAATTACACAAATGTAAAAATCATGTTCGTAATATTCGTTACTAGTTCCCTTGGATAAGGAAGATAAGTTAACTCTGCACTACCAAAAGATGGACTTGCAGTTCCAAGTTGCCAGTTTGTCTCATCTCTAGCATTTATAAGTTTTAGGGATGGGACACCTGATGTTGATTCAATTTCGTCAGGAAAGCCAGATATTTTCAGGTAAACTAATTTATCATTTGATTGAGTGAATCCATCAATAAATTCCAATGTTAAAATCAGAATATCCTGCTTGGCATCACTCTCTGAAATATGAGAATGTAAAATGCCGTCATGCCCGGGCTTATTTGAAATCATATCTTTAAATTTATTTTGTTGAGTTTTTATTCGACCACCGATGTCCATCAAAATCGCCAGATGGAGTTCTAACTGGTTTGTCTGTATGTTTTGAATGTTTGTCCAAACTTCCCGCCATAGTCATCGAGCCGAGTGCTTCTACAATTACACGGGCCGCCATTAGCGCGGTAATTTCTGATTGGTCGTACGGCGGTAAGACTTTGACTACTTCCATATAAGTGACACATTAACATTGGTGTCCCTCCCTTAAGACTTACCGTTGCTGGTTAATACTGGTGGGGGTATTTCTTTGCCAAAAAGAGTCCCATACTCCAATAAATCCTACTCCGTACCCATCGCAATCTCACGACTTCAAAAAAGGGGACTAAAGAACCAGTTGTTGTTTTGATTTTCGTCAAAAGCGATTGGTGGTAGGTTCACTAATTACGTTGGGGCATGACCCATTCCAAAAGGAAGACCGCAATGAAATCAATTTTAATAACCGGCTGCTCAAGTGGTATTGGCCTTGATACTGCTCTTTCTTTCCGAGATGCAGGGTGGAATGTTATAGCAAGTTGCCGCAAGCAAAAAGATTGCAAGGCCATGCAAACCAAATACAAAATGCACAGTGTTCTAATTGACTATGCGAATGAAAGGAGCATTAATAAAGGTTTTACTGAGGCACTTGGATACACATGTGGCCAGCTTGATGTTCTATTTAATAATGGGGCTTATGGAATTCCTGCACTGGTTGAGGATCTGCCAACCCCTGCACTTCGAGCTATTTTTGAAACAAATTTTTTTGGATGGCACACCTTATCGCGGCTTGCCATTGCCCAAATGCGCAAACAAAATGAAGGACGCATCATCCAAAATTCATCAGTGCTGGGGTTTGCGCCACTAAAATTCAGAGGTGCTTATAACGCCACCAAGTTCGCCCTAGAGGGACTAACTGACACAATGCGACTGGAATTGGACCAAACAAACATTCACCTGATACTAATTGAACCTGGTCCTATCAGGACTAAAATTCGAGAAAACGCCTATAAACAATTCAAACGTTGGATCAAGTGGAAGGGAACCGCCAATGAAGCTTGGTATGAAAAGGTTTCGATACCCCGTTTATCAGCGATTGATCCACCACGCCAAACCTTTGAGCTAATGCCCAATGCCGTTAGCAAGGCTGTAATACACGCAGCAACATCAAGTCGGCCAAAACTACGTTATCGCATAACAACAGCAACTACTTTAATGATGATTTTTCGAAAAGTGCTTAGTTCGCGAATCTATGATGCATTAGCTCGTCGGCTTTAAATATTTTTAAAAAAGGAATCCTAGCTATAAAATATACGCTTGTGCCCATCGCAATCTCACGACTTAAAAAACTGGACTGAAGGCTCTGGATGTTGGTGTTGTTTTTCTCAAGGCTAAAACCTAGACTTTAGACGATCGAGGATGCTTTTGTTGGAGACCAAGAAATGTTTGAAAGCTTTCACCAAGCAAAGGTTCAAACAACTGACCCTGAAGTTGTTATTAACCTTCGCTATGGGGGAAATGGCCCACCTATTCTCCTCCTCCACGGCAACCCCCTGACCCATGTTCACTGGCACCTTGTTGCCCCACGTTTGGCCGAAACCTCTACAGTGGTGGTTCCTGATCTTAGGGGTTACGGAGACAGCAGCAAACCGCGTGGGACAGAAGATCACACAAATTATTCCTTTCGTCGAATGGCTCAGGATCATGTTGACGTGATGGCACACCTTGGTTTCGATGAATTTTGTGTCGCAGGTCATGACCGTGGTGGTCGCGTTGCGCATCGCATGGCACTTGACCACTCTAAGTCGGTTCAAAAGCTGGCCACATTCGATATTCTACCGACGCATTTCGTCTTAAACAACACAAGCTGGCGATCTGCCTTAAATTCCTATCATTGGTTCTTCATGGCTCAGCCGTATGACATCCCAGAAAAACTGATTGAGGGACGAGAAGATTATTACATTTTGAAAAAGCTAACCAAGATGGGCATTGGCAAAGGTGGCTTCAGCGATGAAACCTTGGCGGAATATGCGCGATGCTGCACACCAGAAAACATTCACGCTGTGTGCGAGGACTATCGAGCTGGAGTGAGTATCGACATGGAAAACGATACTGCAGACCATGATGCTGGTAACATGGTCACTTGCCCAACAGCTGTTTATTGGGGTGCCCACAGTCACACTGAGAAATTCTTTGACCCCACTATTGCCTGGCCTCAATATTGTAGCAACATTGTAAAAATGAAAAAGTTACAATGTGGACATTACCCAGCGGAGCAAGTGCCGGACGATGTTTTTAATGAGTTGAAAAGCTTCTTCAAGCTGACGTAACCAAAATTAAGCACCATGCAACCTCGCTCCGAAGACGTCGATCTGATTGATGAAAAGGCTCAGTCCTTTTGGCAAAGCGCCTAAAAAAAACTAGGAACGACCTATTATGAAAAGCAATCACTTACAGATTGATACCATAGTAAATGATTTAGTCAGCGAGAGGTTTGATGAAATTGATGACGTTTGCCACTTTGTGCAAAACAGACTTGGAAAAATGGACAACCAAAAAGCTGTGGCATTCTGGGCTGGCCGAGAGCACTTGATAAACGATAGACAAACACTCCAAATTTATGTCAAATCAGAAGTTGAAAACTGATGAAAATTGACAAATTTAGTGCAGATATTTTCAAAGTACCAG
>QBYK01000007.1 GCA_003282865.1 SAR116 cluster bacterium AG-325-I21
CAAAAACGAATATTATGAGAGGTTTTACCGAGATCGCCAGTCGATGCGAGATCGCAACCTTGATGCGCTAATCATGGGCAATCCCTCCAATATCAACTGGCTCACTGGCTATGAGAGCGATGTTTATGACCTATCACCCCGCGCGCTCTGGGAGCTCCAAAAAGGATTGTCAACAGCCAGATGGGTAGACGCTGATTTATTAGTTAACTGGGCACGTCGTGTTAAAAGTAAAGCTGAGATTAGCGTGATGAGGGAGGCAGCGCAAATTGCTGAAATTGCGATGCAAATTGCTTGGGATGGTGTTCGCCCGGGTGTATGACAATGTGACTTTATGACAGAGCGCTGGTTGGTGTTGCCATCATACTGGGTGCACCAGCTTTAAATGGGCAGTTAATAGGTATTAGTTTAGTTCTATCAGGTTCATTTTTGCATACGCTTGGGCAGGTTCTCATCGGGCGGTTGGGTGGAGGAGCTGTAACTGGTTTGCAACTAACTGCTTGGATTGGCGTTATGGGATGCCCGCAAATGCTGCTAGCGTCCTGGATTATATACGGAAATCCCGTCTCTAGCATTTTGGCTGCCCCGATTGAGGCATGGCTTACGGTTGCCTATCTTGGTGTGGTAATGACCGTAATCGGCTATTCAGCTTGGTATCATGTGCTCGCCCGTTATCCGGTGCCAATGGTAATGCCTGTTTTACTGCTATTGCCGGTTGCGGCTATTTTCGGTGCGATAACGCTTCTTGGCGAAATTCCTGATCCCAGGGTGCTTATCGCTGGTGCAATAGTGATTTTTGGCGTTGGAACAGTGATTACCGAACCTTCATATCTTATCAATTGGTGGCGCAAGAAAACCGGTTAGCTCCGTTTGGTCTGAGGCTTTGACACGCTAACCGGGCTATGTTTCATAAGTTTCTTGGGCCAATTGACTCGGCATTAGGTGCCGGTAAAAGCTTGAAGACCTGTTTGTGCACGCCCAAGGATCAATGCATGTACGTCATGCGTACCCTCGTAGGTGTTTACCGTCTCAAGATTAATCATGTGTCTCATGATATGATATTCCTCGGCGATCCCGTTACCGCCATGCATATCGCGCGATGTACGAGCGATGGTAAGTGCTTTACCGCAATTATTGCGTTTGATGAGTGAAATATTTTCTGGTGCGCAATTATTTTCATCGAGTAGCCGGCCAACCCTTAATGCAGCCTGCAGGCCAAGGGTGATCTCAGTTTGCATATCGGCAAGTTTAAGTTGGATCAGCTGATTTGCCGCTAATGGCCGGTTAAATTGCCTTCGATCAAGCGTATATTGACGCGCCGCGTGCCAGCAGAACTCTGACGCTCCCATAACCCCCCATGCAATGCCGTAACGCGCCTTGTTGAGACATGAAAAAGGGCCTTTCAGACCGTTTACATTTGGTAGGATATTATCGTCAGAAACAAAGGCATTATCCATCTGGATCGAACCGGTCACTGAAGCGCGTAGAGATAGCTTGCCTTCGATCTTTGGTGTGTTGAAACCGTCGCCAGCGGTGGCGCGTTCAATTATGAAACCACGAATAACACCATCAAGCTTGGCCCAAATGATTGCAATATCAGCATAAGGCGCGTTTGAAATCCACGTTTTTGACCCAGACAACTGGTAGCCACCATCAATTTTTTCTGCCTTTGTTACCATGCCACCCGGATCTGATCCAAAATCAGGCTCAGTTAAGCCGAAACATCCAACCATCTCGCCAGTCGCTAATTTTGGCAAAAACTTTTGTCTTTGCTCGTCGTTGCCAAATGAATAGATCGGATGCATGACAAGCGATGATTGAACAGACATGGCTGACCGATAGCCGGAATCCACTCGCTCAATCTCACGGGCAGCAAGCCCGTACGCAACATGGTTAACCCCAGCACCGCCAAATTTTTCGGGAATAGTCGGCCCAAGAAGTCCAACCGCGCCCATCTGTTTCAAGATAGCGGGATCAAAGGACTCGTCACGATAATCACTTATCACACGTGGTATCAGAACATCTTCAGCAAATGCTTTTGCCGCATCGCGAACCATTCGCTCTTCATCATTGAGCTGTGTTTCCATGAAAAACGGATCGTTCCACTGGAACTGAGGTTTGGAAGATGTCATCAATATACCCTTCAGGAAAATTTGGATTGGTCATCAAGAAGTTGGTGGAACATTAGCCTACTTTGCTTCGCTTTGTCATGGGGTTATACATAAATTTTTTCTAAAAATGGATGGTTATTTTGTCACGGGTCTAACTCGTAAAACAGGTCATCTGGGTTGAGTGGGTTGTAATTTGGCTTTATTGTCATTAGACAAGTCTGATATTGACTAAAAGAGTGCATGCCAATGGGTGTGTGTACCCTTTGGAAAAAGGTTTGTAGAATGACTGAGGACCTGATTGTTGCGCCCTCTATCCTGGCTGCTGATTTTAGTAAAATCGGAGATGAGTTGAAAGCCGTTGATGTTGCAGGTGCTGATTGGATTCATCTTGATGTGATGGATGGACATTTCGTTCCTAATTTGACATTTGGGCCGCCCTTGATCAGAGCTCTGCGTCCGCATAGCAAGAAAACTTTTGACACGCATCTCATGGTGTCAAACCCAGATGCATTGCTTGACGAATATGCTTCTGCTGGATCAGATGTCATCACTGTTCATGCTGAAGCCTGCCCCCACCTTGATCGCACGCTGAGCCACATTCGTGAGCTTGGATGTAAAGCCGGTGTCTCGCTAAATCCGCATACGCCAATTGATTGTTTGCAACATGTGCTCGATAGGCTGGATTTGATCCTTGTGATGACGGTTAATCCGGGATTTGGAGGACAAAGCTTCATAAATACGATGCTGGATAAAATTACTGAAGTCAGAGCAATGATAGGTAATCGTCCAATTGTTATTGAGGTTGATGGTGGGGTAACGGCGGATAATGCTGACAAAATTGTGGCGTCTGGGGCGAAGGCGCTAGTTGCCGGATCATCAATTTTTAAAGGGCCGTCCTATGCGGATAATATTGCTGCCATCCGCGCTGCTGCCGCTTAAACTCATAATCTCCAGAACACGCTACAGCCAATGTTTTTCCAACGCAAAAAATCGGTGGGTTTATTTATTGGCGGGAAATATTTTAAATGTCTGGTACCGCATGGCCGCATGCGCTAGCTTGTCTCCCTTTGGGAAACAGTGCGAGGGTTTCTGCCAAGATGCGTCTCGCCACGTTCTGCTGCAAGTCGGATTTGCTTTTGGCGTTCAGCCAAACGGGCGGCCCTATCTGGGTTTTGCGTTGGCTTGCAATGAGGACAACTAATCCCATCCTCAAAATCTGCATGCGTCAGATCACATGCAGCTAGCGGCATGCGGCAGGCATGACACATTGAATAACTCCCCGGCCGTAAATCATGATCAACCGCAACCCGCCCGTCAAAAACAAAGCACTCGCCCTGCCATTTACTGTCGGTGGCAGATATATCTTCTAGATATTTTAAAATGCCACCTTTCAGATGGTAGACCTCGTCAAAGCCCATATCTTGCATCAGCGCGCTGGCTTTCTCGCAGCGGATACCGCCTGTGCAATACATAGCAATTTTCTTGGGACGGCGATCTTCTCTTTGATTAGCAAGCTCATGTGCCCAATCAGGAAAATCACGAAAATTTTTGGTCATTGGGTCAACTGCTCCATCAAACATGCCAATGGCAGTCTCATAGGTGTTACGTGTATCAATCAGAACCACATCCGGGTCTGATATCAGGTCGTTCCATGCAGCAGGGTCAACATGGGTGCCTGTACGTTTTGCTGGGTCAATCTCTGGACGGCCCATTGTCACAATCTCGCGTTTGGGACGCACTTTCATTCGCAGAAACGGTTGGTTTGGGCTATAGGAAAATTTTATGATTAGGTTATCAAAACGGCCATCCAACTCTAACCATTTGAGGCAGCGTGCCATGCCATTCCTCGGTGCGGCGATAGTCCCGTTAATGCCCTCACTTGCCAGAAGGATAGTGCCTAAAGCCTCATTTTTGTCACAGAGTTGCAGCAGTTGCTGGCGTAAAACGTCAAGCTGCTTGAGGCTTACAAACTGATATAACGCAGCGATAACATAGCAGTCATCTTCTACATCAAGTCTATCGAGCATTTGATTCATCTCTGCCACAAACATGATCATTAGTCTCGCTTTTTGACAATATTTTTCAAAATTATTGGCAAACTAGCACTGCTTCGCGAACAAACCAATATCATTATGTTATTACGCTCGGTGTGCCGCTTGGCATTTATATGGGAGTTTCCCGATTTTGCAAATCCTTCTTTGACCCATTGATCGAATTATACAGGCCGGTGCCACCATTAGCTTGGGCGCCACTAATACTCACTATTTTTGGCATTTAGGACGATGGAAAAATTTTTCTTCTTTTCATGGTGGCGTTTGCCATCATGGTGATTTCAGCGCGGACAGGTGCTACGGGAGCGCAGTTGTCCAAAATTCGCACTTCTCATTCGTTGGGAGCAAGCGACCAGCAAATATTGAGACATGTAATTCTGCCTAATGCCCTGCCAGAAATTATGACAGGAGTACGAATCTCAATTGGTGTATGCTGGGGGACCCTGGTTGCAGCTGAAATGTTGGCAGGAACTACCGGCTTTGGTTTTATCGAAAATGTAGCGCGGACCGTCTCTGACTATGAATTGATCTGGGTTACGATTTTGATCATGGGTTTGCTTGGACTAATTTTTGATTTGATGATGCGTTGGGCTATTGCCCGATTTATACCCTGGCGCGGCAAGGGTTAAGATTTTCGATCGAACATTATGTACGTGATGTCACACTTAAGCTGCAGCCCAAACATCAGCAAGCCATTTATGTATCATTTGCGTACCACCAAAATCCATCGCCATATTGCGGGCTTTTGCTCGGGGGCCATCTAATGCCATGATCTTGCTGCTTATCACAGCTTTTTTGAAGATTTTGGAAACTGCTGTTGAACGTTCCTGCGCATAACGGGATAATGCATCATCAATACTTTTACCGCCAAGACAGCGCATCAGGCATGCGGCATCTATAAGGCTTTGGCCAGCCCCTTGCGCGAGATTGGGAGGGATGGGGTGGGCTGCATCTCCAGCCAGCACTGTTCGTCCGCGTCGCCAACAGTTTTGATAGGTTTGCGTTGGTAGTCTGGTGTTTGCCCAGGTTATAGCCTTGCGGTCACATAATGCCGCTAGCACATCATTGTGACCCAAAAATTCCTTTTGCCAGTCTTCACTCATCTTTTTCGCATCAAGGGTAAGCACTAAATTAACATCTTTTCCATCATTGATGGGGTAATGCACTAGATGCGCCCCAGACCCAAGCCATAGATTACAAAATGGTAGCGCAAAACTTCTGGGTAAATCGGTGGCTTTCGCAACCGCACGCATCGCAATTCGGCCATTAATGCATTGTTGCAATTTGGTAGTTTCAAGACCGTTCACATATGTTCGCCCAAAGCCACGGACGCCATCCGCTGCGATTAGCGCGTCCACCAGGAACGCACTTCTATCATCATTCACAATATGCAAATCCCAATTCTGATCAGGGCCACGCTGAACGGCGTGGGTGATATTGGTCGTAATGCGTTTGTATCCTCCAATTGCAGTGATTTCAGCTTCGAGTAGGCGGGTGAGGCTGGCACGTGTCATGCTACTATATGCAGATTTTCTGAGGTCGAGGCTAGCGATTGTGGCGGTGCTGCGCATATCACGAACGGTTATGGCATCTAACTCGGTCGATTCAGCCCTCGCCGCATCACTGACCCCAAGGCGGTTAAGTGCTTCCCAACCGTTAGGGGCGATCTGGATGCCACCAAGAAGGGCTGTTGCCGGCGTTGATCTGGCAACTAACAATAGTGGTATTTGGTTACGTAGTACAGCAAGTCCGGCTGCTAGGCCCGCGATGCCACCCCCACTGACCGCGATCATCACACGCTGGCTTCGAGCGTTTCGTCCAATGTTTTACGGAACTTGTCGACAATCTCGTCAATATGTTTGCGCTCGGCAACAAAAGCTGGTGCAACAATAGCATTGTCGCCCGTCCACTTCACGTGAAGTCCGTTCCAGAACATATCTTTCTGTAATTTGCCTCCACGTCGTCCAGCAACACCGTCAGAATGAACCTCAACACCTGCCATGAGCCCAATTCCTCGAATATCGGCAACTAGTGGGTGGTCTTGAAGCGTCCAAATAGCCTCAAGAAAATAATCTTCCAGCTCGGCTGACCGCTCAAAGATTCCCTCGCTCTGGTAGATCTTCTGAGTGGCGATGCCCGCCGCACAAGCTGCCGGATGCGCTGAATAAGTGTAACCGTGGAAGAACTCAATTGCGGCTTCCGGTGAAGCATTTGTAACGGTATCATAAATTTCATCCGTAACTGCAACGCCACCCATCGGAATGGCTCCATTAGTCAGAGCTTTTGCCATTGTGACGATATCTGGCTGAACATTGAATTTCTGTGTCGCAAAGGGAGTACCCATCCGACCAAAACCGGTAATGACCTCATCAAAAACTAGCAAGAATCCATGCCTGTCACAAATTTCGCGGATTTTTTCTAGGTATCCGACCGGCGGGACCAAAGTGCCGGTAGATCCGGCAACCGGCTCAACAAAGACGGCGGCAAGAGTCGATCCACCAAGGTTTTCGGCAATCCGCTCTAGATCCATCGCAAGTTCGGCACCAGTTTGGGGTTGGCCTTTAGAGAACCTCTGGTCTTCCTGCCATGTGTGTCGGATTAGTGAAATATTCGGAAGTGTGAGACCAAAAGTTTCGCGATTGCGAACCATGCCAGCTAATGAAACGCCACCCATATTCACGCCGTGATATGCGCGCTCGCGGCTAACCAAACGGTTGCGTTGCGCTTGTCCGGCAGCTCGCTGATAAGCAAGAATAACTTTAATGGCTGTCTCAATTGATTCAGATCCAGAATTGGTGAAAAACACATGGTTGAACTGATCAGGAAGTAAGCGGCAAACACGCTCGGCTAAATCAAAGGACCCAGGATGTCCCAGCTGAAAATGAGGTGTATAGTCATTTGCTAGCATCTGCTGATAAACTGCTTCAGCAATTTCCCGGCGTCCATGGCCAAGTGGAGTGCAGAAGAGCGCTGATGACCCATCGATAATCTCGCCACCTTTGTAATCCCACATGTACATGCCTTCGGATTTTACAACAATGCGCGGTTCTTTTTTAAAGTCGCGATTGGCGGAAAAAGGCATCCAATGTGCTTCGAGTGAATTTACGTCATAAGACATTTTAGGGCTCCTTCTATACCTATATGGCGCGGTATTCGTGCCGTAGTGGTGGTTTTGGGCGGAATTTCTTTCAAACTACCCGAGAATTTTCTGCGTCAGATCATTTGGTCTTTGGTCATCAGGTGTTAATGATACGCCCGGCGCGCATACTGCCACGAATTTGAAAAATACACTGACATCAGGCTTCACTGACGGCAACCCCTGTTTATAGAACCAGTTGTGGCATTAATTAGTACCAGTTATGATGTGATCTGGATAGTAGTAGGTTGCTAAACAAAACTGTTGGTTTTGATAATGGCTTGAGGTGCTTTGGATTAGGTAGAGGAGGCGGTCTTATGACTGAAAATTTGATAATTTCGTTGGATTCAAGTTCTGGGATTAGCTTGCAAGCGCAAATTCGACAATCGATTGTTGAGCTCATCCTTAATCATTCTGTTCTTCCGGGTGATAAATTACCATCCAGCCGAATGTTATCGCAACAATTGAAAGTATCACGTAATACTGTAATTTTAGCTTATCAGGCATTAGTGAATAATGGGTATTTGCAACCTCGTCAGCGATCTGGCTACGTGGTCAGTTATGATGCACCAACAACACGATTGGTTGATACCCCTGGAGTTAGTGAAGTGTCATCAAATGTAGTGAGTCGGGGTGTGGTCGATTGGGCTGCTAAGCTTGTGCAATCATGTAGCTACATCCGACCCGTGCAGAAACCAGTGAATTGGCGGGAATATCACTATCCCTTTGTTTATGGACAGGTTGATGATGAATTATTTTCGCATTCTGAATGGCGTGATTGCGCGCGCCAAGCGCTTGGGATGCGCAATTTTTCTACAATGGTTGGTGATTTTGGTCAGCATGATGATCCTATGCTGGTTAATTACATTTGTTCTCGCAGTTTGCCGAGGCGTGGCATCAAGGCGCGACCTGAGGAGATCCTCGTAACCCTTGGGGCGCAAAACGCTCTGTACCTTGTTGCTCAACTCCTTGTCAATTCCAGCAAGCATGTCGTTCTTGAAAGCCCCACGTACCCTGATTTACGTGACATCTTGCTACAACGCACAAACTCGATCACTGGCTTACCTGTTGATTCCGGGGGACTAATACTTGATGAAGGGGTTTTATGTAGTGCGGACTTGGTATTCATTACTCCCTCGCATCAATGCCCAACAACGCATACCATGTCGGCAACACGACGCCGACAATTGTTGGATATGGCGGCACGCCATGACCTGCTGATTATTGAGGATGACTATGAATTTGAAATGAATTTTTTGGAATCGCCAACGCCAGCATTAAAGGCACAGGACACGGATGGGCGCGTTATCTATGTTGGGAGCCTGTCAAAATCAGTTTTTCCGGGGCTTCGGCTCGGTTACATGGTGGCACCTGAAAGTTTGATACAGCAGGCAAGGGCCCTTCGTCATTTGATTTTACGGCATCCGCCTGGCCATGCTCAGCGGACGCTAGCCTATTTTATGGCGCTTGGTCATTATGACGCACAAATTCGTCGGTTGCGCAGGCATCTTGCCCAGCGTCGCCGTGTTTTGCAAAGTGCGATTGATGCGGAAGGGTTTTTTTCGCATACTGCAGCGCATTTTGGTGGGACAAGCTTTTGGGTCAGTGGACCCGATTGGCTTGACTCGCGAATTTTGGCAGAGAGAGCCATGAAGGATGGAGTGCTAATTGAGGCGGGTGATGCTTTTTTTGATGATGAAGCACCGTTGCTAAATTATTTCCGCCTGGCTTATTCGGCAATTTCATCTGAACGCATACCCGAGGGTGTGGCTCGTCTTGCGGCGGTGATGCGAACCTTAAAGCCCTAAACAGGCAATGACATGTGGCTCAAGATAAATCTTCTTAGCCCATAACTTGTGGTGCTCATAAGTTGGCTATCCTTTGAATTTTCATGTTGTTTTATATGGATCGCCTACTGCTTCCAATAAACACTTTAAGAACAGTGGTTAATATGGCATATAATATCAGGGTGAGTTGCCGGCATAGCCCTAATTTAACCTGATTTCATCATGGCCTTTTTGAGGTTTGCAACAAAAGCTCTGCCAACGGATAATTTTTTGCCGCTTTTTAAGGTGGCTGCGATAGGAAAATAATGGCAATCAGCATTGAGACTGGAAGCGCAAAGCCAAGCAGCTTTCTCGCCACCATCGCAATGACATGTCCGCCAGACCTATTGGTTTTAGCAACGTCATCGACTCCAAAGTCATTTGCCTTCGTTCGCGCCATTGGGACTGCAACCCTACAAACAGCTTGGGACGCAGCTAAAGCTGGCGTTGTTCTCCCCATTCTTGTGGGCGAGCCGGAAATTATTGCAAATGATGCTGCGGCGATTGGCTGGGATCTCTCCGGTGTTGAAATTATACCAGCCACTGGGGAGAGAGAGGCAATTGATAAGGCGATTGCCCTATTTGCTGCCGGTCGAGTTGCGGGGCTTGCCAAAGGCCAGTTGCATACAGATGTATTTATGGGTGGTATTGTTAGACGCACAGCTGGCATTCGGACCGGCAATCGGCTAATGCATATTTTTGCGATGTTGCCTCCTGATGGTGGTCGGCCGCTATTAATTAGTGATGCGGCGGTAAATGTTGCACCAGATATCGACACCCGCGTTGAGGCGGCTTTGTATGTTGCTGAAATGAGCCGCCGGCTGGGCCAGCCGCGTCCGCGCATTGCGATTTTATCGGCAACAGAATCGGTACTGACAGCAATGCCTTCAAGTGGCGAGGCGGCTGAGATTGCATCGCGTGCTGCGGCTCTTGATCCGCAGGCTGAATTTGCTGGCCCATTATCTTTTGACTTGGCAATTTCTCCGGAGGCGGCTGCAATTAAACAGTTCGAGGGACCGGTTTCTGGCATGGCAGATGGTCTTGTTGTGCCAGATATTGTATCTGGTAATATTTTGTTTAAGTCGATTGTTTGGTTTAGTGGTGGGCTTGCAGCTGGAGTGGTGCTCGGTGGAGCAATTCCAATTGTTTTAACAAGCCGGTCTGATCCACCTGCGGCGCGCCTAGCTTCACTAGCTATGGCCGCTATTTACAATCAAAAAATCTAGTTATCTAAATCACAAAAGCTCCATTTTCATTTTAACTGGCTATATTAAAAGTGATCATATGAGTTGGTTATAAAATCTTCGAGAACAGATCTTTGCAACAGTGTTTTTTCTGATGCTAAAGTTATAATCAGAAACTGAGAACTCTTGACCTTCAATTGCATAACTCACCTCGACATGAGCAATAGCTATTGTTTTGTTTAACCATTCAGATCTAGCAAAGCTACGTATCACACCGTTCACTTTACCGTCAATCAACAGCTGTTCGTTTCCTCGAAGCAAACTTGGGGGAGAAATAAGCATCCCGACTGTCTTTATCTTTGGTTTTTTTCTGTTTGCCAAAAATGCTGATTTACCCCTGAAATTGTGATTATTACAGTCAACAGTGAAATTCAATCCGAGCTCTGTTGGAGTTTCGTTACCGGTCATATCTTGACCAAAGAATAAAAGACCAGCCTCTATTCTTGCAATGTTAAGGGCTTCAAAACCAACTGGATTAGCTCCCATTTCAACTAATTGAGAAAAAATTTTTGAAGCTCTTGAGTCTCTTACAAATAATTCAAATCCATCATCACCGGAATAACTGTTTCGTGATATCAGCGTTTTGTATCCGTCAAATTCAGACATTACATGTTGAAACTTTGCAGGCACTCGCGTTGGTGACTGGGAAAGGATTGACACGAGTATACCATGCGCTTTTGGCCCCTGAACCAATAGGCAAACCAAACCTTCATCGTAATAAATATTTAGCTTCTTTTTTTTTGTTTGCGTTTGAATGTATTGGGATCCGAGACCAGCACCCAGACAAATCAACCATTCTGCTCTAAAATAGTTCTTGGCCTGTTCGTCCAAATGAAAAACGACGGCATCGTCAATCACTTTCCCAACATTATTCAAGAGAACAGTATAAACTGCATTTCCCGGAGAGACCTCTGACAAATTTCTGGTCACCGTGTGATTGAGGAAATCAAAAGCATCACTCCCTGAAAGAAAGATTTTATGGATTCCAGTCATGTCAGTTAAACCAGCTTTTGTCCTAATCGCGAGGTGTTCAGCATTTATCTTCGAGCTGTAACGCGCTGGTACAAACATGTTATTCCAAACTAGCGATACTGCGCCCATACCTTCATGGAGGTGCGCTAAAGGGCTTAAGCGAGATGGTTGAGGAACAGTGGCTTCTTCCATGAGCGCAACAAAGTCAATCTTGCGTTTGGCGAAAGCGCCGAACAAACATAAAAAGAACAAGGGTTAATAATGGGCCGGATAACAGGTTGATTAAAGTGATATTTTTGAACTTGTTGTTGATGCCCTCACGCATTTTTAGGCGAATTTTGCGCAATTCGCGCTTTATCGGATATGTAGCAGACCGCAAGTCTTTTATCTGGGCCCTTAGAGCTAATGGCAGTTCTTCAATATTTTTTGCACCCGTCATCTCTAATATTTTTGTAATAGTCGCCTCTGTTTTATTAATACGCGAAGCGTAGTCAGCCTCTCGCTTGTGGTAAGCTTTACGGCTGGCAAGAAGCATGTCCTCAATTGTTGTAAATGTTCGGATAGGACTTTCCCTTGAACGAATATTTGTGAGGTTAGGGTCACCAGCAATATGCTCAACCATATTTAAAAACAGCTTGTGGTTATCATTTATTGGTCTTGAGAAGACTCGATCCCCCATCCGTGCGTCAGCTAAGCTGAAGCCGTTATATATCCAATCAACATCAGCAACTGCAAATAACGAAGAGGTGGGTTTAATAATTTCACTTTTTGTTGGTGCATAGGGCGAGTCTAATTGTCCAGTTAGATGCAGAGCAATTACTTTATTCATCTCGCTGGTGATTTGAAATTCTGTAGCTAGGGTTTCAGTAGATTTTTCACGAACATCTCGTTTGCTGAGCAAGTTTGTCTCGTTACTGGTAAGAACTATTGGCTGAGTTTTGATATTTTTTTTGTTTGTCTCGAAAAAACCAGCTTCAGCAAACAAAAGTTCTTTTAATTTGTCAGAGACAATATGTGCCCTCGAAATATTTTTGTCTTTAATTTGCAACCAGTATGGGTATGAAAAGTTCCTTCCTGTAGCAGATTCGACTGTGGCTGCACTCTTAAAATCCCCAATGACTGTACTATTTGAAAAATTCAAGCCATAGAATCTTAATAAATCATTGATTGTATTGATTTGCTCATTTTTTGATGGTTTGATCGAAAGCGCGGCATTAGCGCTGTTCATCCGTTGGAAAGGGTCCAGCATTATGATTGCTCCCTTTCCACTTTGTATATGAAGGTCAATGTCTCGAAGTGTTTTTTTTCTGATAACCGGCGCATCAAATACAATCAAAACATCATATGCGTCCGTTAAGCCATCAGAGAAATAAGGTATGATAGATACATCATATTGGCTTTTGAGTTCTTCTAAAATTGATAATCCAGGATGCGGTGTTTCTGCATTAGCTGGTTTTAACACCGACGATAAAATACCAATATGTGGGGTTTTTTTTCTTGATAAATTGCTCAATTGAAGAGCTAAATCATATTCAAGAGAGGTCGCCCGATTAACATCGAAATAGCTTGTTACCAAATTTTTATCACCTGACTTAAAAACAGCACCAAAATATAATCTGTCGCCAGAACTCATTGGTATTTTTCTAATACCTGCTAATTCTGCTGCCTCCGCAAAATCAGTGTCCGGCTGTAAAAATACGGACTTAGAGTTGATACGACCCTCGCTCTGCTTTGTCAGATTCGAAATTGCCCGAGAAACCCGATCAATATGTTGGACGATTGGTGGTGGTATTGGACTTTTGTCTTCACTGACATATAGAGTGATTTGGGTATTATTTGGGCTATTTTTTGCAATTTCTAAAGTCCCCTGTCTGAGCGTGTATTCCTTGTGCTCAGTAACATCAATTTTCAAATCAAGATTCTCGATAGCACGTGCCGCACTGCCAACGAATGCGGCAGACAGAAGCAAGCCAACCACGCCCAAAATAGGCAGCACAAAAGGGTGTTTGAGTGATGAATAATACCCACACATTTGTTGACAGGCTAACGATAATACTAGAGACGTCAGTAGTATAAAATATATTACCGCTGACAAGCTAATTTGACCGGTGGATAATTCATCCATCCAATGTTTTGGGCTCATCACAAAAAGATAATGGCTCACATGCTTGAGCCATTCAGGGACTAATGAAGTTTGCAGGGCATTTACATCTGTAAAGAGAAGAACAAAAATCAAACTTGAGCCAAGTAAAAAAGAACTCACTTCTTCTTTACATATTACCGCTGCGAGCAGCGCTACTGAATAAAGTAAAGATAGGGTGAGAAAGGCACCCAGATAGCCTGATGCTAAAATCCCTAAATCAGGTGTGCCAATTGACGTGACTGTTATCAAAAATGGAAAAGTCAGGATCAAAGCGCAAAACATTAATATCATTCCAGCGAGCCATTTCCCAATAATGGAAGAATATGCCGGAATTGGGTAGGAGAGTATCAACCCAATTTCCCCATAGTTTTTTCCCTGAAAGCTTCTCATTGCTAAAGCGGGTAAAAAAACTGCCGAGATCCAAGGCAAGAATTGCCATTGCAACGATAACGTTGCCAAATTAGTGTCTAAGAAATCTCCAACCAAAAAAATACATCCGGAGAGAAAAAAGAGAAACCCAGCCAAAAAAATTGCTGTTGATAAGTTAAAGATACGCTGTCGTAATTCATGATGAAAAACAGTTCTTATTCCAGTCCAAGGCGCAATTTTTGAACTGGCAGTGTTTGCGGCTTCTGTTTTCATATTAATTTCCTGATTAACTCTTTAGCCTGCAAAAACTTTAATGCTTTCTTCCAGACGGCCTTGTTTATCAACTAATGATGATGTTGGGCTATCTTTAATCAACCTTCCACTGTTTATTATCAAGACGCGGTCACATATGGCCTCTGCCTCCTCTAAAATGTGAGTCGACATCAAAATTATTTTATTTTTTGACAGCGTTTTAATATGGTTGCGGATAGCAACCTTCTGAATTGGGTCAAAACCATCAGTGGGCTCATCAAGAAATAATATCTCAGGGTTGTGAATTAAAGACTGTCCAAGCCAAGCTCGTTGGCGCCAGCCTTTTGATAAATCTGAAAGCTTTTGATATTTTACCTCACCTAGATTTAGTTCTTCACAGACCCTGATGATAGCCGAACGCATGGCGCTTCCAAAAATTCCGTGTGCGTTGGCTGAAAATGATAGAAATTCGTATACAGTTATGTCGTCAAAACCGCCTGTTACTTCGGGCAAATATCCAATTTTACCCTGCGCTTCTCTTCTTTCTTTCCTGATTGAATATCCATTTAGAATAGCGTCACCAGTTTCAGGTTTTAATACGCCAGCAAGTACCTTTATCAAAGTTGACTTGCCAGCACCGTTGGCGCCGAGGATGCCAATTAACTCGCCATCCGATGCAGAAAACGAGCAATGTATCAAAGCGCTTTTGTTGGGATAAGATTTAGAAAGGTTGATTGCTTCTAGGTGGGGCATAGAATGGCATCCGGTGTTGATGTTATTTTAGATCAACAATAAAACCTGCGATTATAAAAAGAGTAATGCTTAACCCAACAAAGGCATAACCAACTCTTATAAGAAACTTTTCAAGAGCTTGAGCTAAAAGTTTTTGCTTATGATCGCTCTCAGGATTTTGCTTTCGCTCTACCCATTTGCTGACCTGAGGAGCGATAGTAACAAGAGCAGCTCCCAGCAAAGCAAGAGCCACCACGTTTTTTTTTGCTGAGATCCAGAACAAAAATTCTAACATTCGGGTCTGTCCCAGTACCACCGATTTTTAATTAATCTTGTTCTACAAATTGTTCTAACCGAGATTGATTATTTAAGAACTGCGAAGCTCTTCATTGCTTCACCATGTAATAGATCCATAGCCTGACGCTTGTATTTAAATGCCTTTGCTGTGGTTAACATTTTATAATTACGGGGCCTTGGCAGATCAATCTTAATCACTGTCTGAACGGTAGTGGGTTTATTTGAGAGAATAACTAAGTTGTCTGCCAAGAAAATAGCTTCATCTATTTCCGATGTCACAAAAATATTAGTTTTTTGGTTTTCTTCAAACAGCTCGAGGAAAAATTCTTGCATCAAACTACGAGACATTGCATCAAGACCACGAAAAGGTTCGTCCATAAGCATAACGGTTGGTTCATTTATCAGCGCTCTTGCTAGCTCAGCTCTTCGTTGCATGCCACCTGAGAGTTGGATTGGGAATTTATTCATAAACTCACCAAGACCAACCTTAATCAACAGGTCCTCTGCTTCTTTTTGCAGCGCTGCTCCTTTTTTATCTCCACGCATTTTTGGGCCAAAGGTAACATTTTCAACTGTTGTTTGCCAAGGTATGAGGGCTGTCTCTTGGAAAACCACCATCCGATCTTTTGCGGGTCCCGTTATCGGTGTTCCGTCGACGAGCACTTGCCCTGTATCGGGGCTCTCAAACCCAGCAAGCAAATTAACGAGTGTTGACTTACCACAGCCTGAAGGTCCGACAATTACCGTTAATTCACCAGCAGGAAAATCGACAGAGACATCTCTAAGGACGTCGTCTGATTGCCATTCTTCACCGTAAGACTTGCTCACGCCTTGCAAGGAAACTGAAGAACTGTTGGCTTTTTTGGAACGCGCTGCGTTTGTCTCCTTCTTTTTTGATTTTGTTGTTGCCATGAGATTTCTCCGGTGATTCAAATTCAGAATGTTTTAGGTTTTTGATTTGAGTTCGAGTTCGAGTTAAAATAAACGTCGCCAAGGCATGAAGTAATAGCCGATCTTTCTTATCGCGCTTGACGATAGATAGCCGGCAATGCCAATGGAAATCATTCCTACAACTATTTGTTCCAAGGAACCGCCCATATAAGAGTTCCAGATAAAAAAGCCAAGGCCACCCCCCCCCCTGTGTTCCACCGCCTGAAATCATCTCGGCTGCAAGTACAACTTCCCATGTTATACCCATGCCAACTGCTGCTCCGGTAAATATTGACGGAAGCGTGCCAGGTAATACTATTTTCCAGAAGAGATCAAGCTGACTTGCACCCATTGACTGGGCTGCTCTCAGATAGCTGATGTCTATACTGCGGGCTCCGCCCAAAACATTGATAACAATTGTAAAAAATGCGCCTAGGAAGGTTACAAAGGCGATTGACATTTCATTGGTAGGCCAAAATATCAGGGACGCAGGCACCCAAGCAAGCGGCGGTATGGGTCTTAAGATTTCAAATGGAGGAAAAAAGACGCCTCTAAAGTATCGGTTAACTGCCAGTAACAGCCCGAATGGTATTCCAATAACCATCGCAACCAAGAAACCTGTAATGACTCGGCCGAAGCTTGCAACCCAACTCATCCAGTAGCCGTGCAACGGTATGACTTCAAGAAAGGCTGCAAAAACATCCCCGGGCGGCGGCACGAGGCCGATACCAAGCAAATCGTATCCGGTCCACTCATCAAGCTGTGATCCAATGTGCCAAAGTATCACAAAAATAATGATCGCTCCTACACCGCGACGGGTGGTCGTGTTGTTGAAAAGCGTCTGCAGAAAATTCGTCATTGTTGCCTCTGTCGTATTTCTAATTGCTTCCCATAGGGAATTGCATCGTTTCTAGATTTCTTATGCCATTTCTCTTTCACCGGCCTTAAAGGCCTTGACAGCTTCTTCGTGAACAGCGTCATTAACTTCTTCAAGCAGCTTTCTAAACTTTTCAGATGACTGTGTTTCGTAGGACCTCGGACGTGGTATTTTTACCTCTACAGTCTTTTTTAGTTGGCAGGGGCGAGTTGTCACAATGTGGACTTTGTCACCGAGGAATATTGCCTCCTCCAAATCGTGGGTAATAAAAAAGATTGTCACTCCAGTACGATCGTATGTTTCAAGGAGCGACTCGTGCATAATTTGTTTGGTCAGAGCATCCATCGCACGGTATGGTTCGTCCAACAAAAGCACCTTGGGGTTGTTGATCAAGGCTCTCACAATTTCAGCGCGCCGAGCCATGCCTGACGATACTTCGCCGGGGTATTTTTTGAGAAAGTTACCCAACCCAGCTTCTGCGAGCATTTGTCCAGCTTTTTCTGTGGCTTGTGCGGGAGACAAAACTTTTTGAACGGTTGGGCCATAGGCCACATTTTCCTGCAAAGTTTTCCATGGAAAAAGTGCACCATGTTGAAACACAACCATACGCTCAGCACTTTGATCAGCTTTTGGCTTTCCTGGCCCACACAGCAATTCACCATCCAGGTGAATGGTTCCCTCTGTAATTGAATGAAAACCCGCGATACCGTTTAGCAAAGTAGTCTTACCGCATCCAGACGGTCCAACAATCATGCATACTTCGCCGCCAGCTATTTCCATGGAACAATCATCAACAGCCATCACATTTACGCCACTTGGATCATAAATTTTTGTGACGTTTTTAATGCTTAGGGCACCTTTTTTTCCCACTTTTGAGGTGTTTTTAGCCATTTATCTAACTTCCATGTCCATTTTGTTTTGAAGGTTGAGTCGCCCGCATCTTATTAGCGCCCTTGCTGGGCTAGCTCTTTAACGTGCCAAGCCATAAGCCTGTTACCGAGAGCGCGCACACAAGCAGAGCTGAAATAACCAATGAAACCGAGAGTGATCATCGCAATCACCATGGGCACTGTTACATTATTCATGTATGCATCAACAATCAGGTAGCCTAAACCCAAGTCGCCGGAGACCATTTCGGCAGCAACTAATGAGAACCAAGCAACGCCGATAGATATTTGGAGTCCAGTAAAAATGAATGGTAATGCGCCTGGAACAACAACATTTTTAAATACATCCCAGCGGGATGAGCCTAAACACCCGGCAGCTCTAAAATATTCTTCATCAATTGAGTCGACCCCAAGCATGGCATTAAGTGTAGTGACAAAAAATGATGCCAGAGTTGCGAGGAAAATTACCGGTCCTTCAAAACCGGGCAGCAGTAAAATGGAGAGTGGCACCCATGCGAGGATGGGAATTGGGCGAAGCAGCTCAATGATGGGAAAGATATAATCCCTAATTGATCTGGACCATCCCATAAACAGTCCCAAGGGGACTCCAAGACCAGTGGCAATACCAAAAGCGATCAAAATGCGCTTGCAACTTACATAAATGTGATCGTAATACTCTTGTGTAAAAATTGAGATACCTTGGAATGGTGTTGTGGAAAACCAATCCTTGGAGATTGCTACCGGTCCCGGCAATTTGGTAAAGCGCCAAATTTGAAGTCCCTCGCACAGGACCCAGTACGCAAATAGCCATAAAAACACACCGGCGACGGTCAAATAAGGGTCAGGGCCACTAAAATGCTTTTTGGTACGGTATAGGAATAGATTAAAACCTTCGGGTGCAACCGTATTTGATTCTGCTGTTGAATTCATTTCTTCGCTCCAGTACCGATACTGTGAATTTGCTCGCCTGTGTGACCACAAGGGCGTGTCTCATGCTTAATCTTTAAAACATAATCTAAATGAATGAATGAATGAATTAATAAAACCAAGGCCCATTTTAAGGAGGGCCTTGGTTTTGTATTTCAACCGGTTATTTAGCTACGATGCGTCCAACCGGAGTTTTCAAGCCACGCTTTTCGAGCACGCGCTCCGCAAACTGGCCCATTACGCCTTCTGGACGAATTTGTGGTGCAGCAGCTGGCTTCTTCTTTAAGCTGTAAAGAAATGCTGTTGCATCGCGAAGCAATGATTTTGCGTCGTCGCTGATTGTGAAATCGAGCTGCAATTTGGTTGTGCCTGACATCGGTGAGTCGTAAAGACTTGCTTTGAGCACTGACTGATCAATTTTTTCCGTTTGGGCCTCAGCCATTGCTGCAATCGCATCTGCGTTACCCGGGTTTGCAACAAACTCTTGAGCATCGAGCTCCGCTTCTAGCCAACCCATAACAGCATCAGGACGCTGTGAGATTAGGTCATTTAGCATCACCATGAAAGCACCATCTTGAAGACCAAAATCTTCACCAGATGCGGCGCGACGAGCAATGCCTGACTTTACCATCTTAGTAGCTGTTGGTTCCCAAATGGCTGCCGCATCTAGCTTTCCAGCGCGGAAGTTAGTCGTGATAACCTCAATGTTCTGATTGAGATATTTGGCTGGCTTAACGCCCGCTGACCTGAAAGCGGCCTGAGCAAACCTGTCAGTGCAAGCGCCATGAGGGGCTGATGTGATTTTTCCATCCATCCACTTAACTGCTGCAACCCCGTCAGCAAATTTCGGGGCATCATTTTTTACGAGAAAGATATTGCATTGCTGCTTTGATGTACCAAGTGCAGCAACAATACGAATGTCTGTGCCACCACGCTCTGGTAGATATTTAAAGGTAGAAGCGATCGCAGGCATGTCACCCATGTAACCAATGTGCTGCTTCTCTCCTGCCATTGCATTCACGATAACTGAGCCCTGAAGTCCAACCTGAAACTCGGCGGTAGAGCCAGCCGGAAGGTGTTTTTTCCAGAAGCCTTTCCCGTTGTTCACGACACCTGTCCATGACTCAGTGTAGTATGGCTGATAGCCGATCACCAAATTTACAGCCTCGCCCCTTTTTCCAAAATCAACGCCAGCGTTGGCGGCTGATGCCCCCATCATGACAGCGCCCATTGCCGCCATCTTGACGGATGTTTTCATAATACTACTCATTCTTTCCTCCCAATTGGTTTGGGGCTATTTTGCTGCTAATTTTGTTATCAACACAAGTAAATTCTTACGAGCGTTGTAAAATTGAGCTATAACCACCAAAATTTTCTTCTTATCTTATCAAGGGCAGTATCGCCGTATTTTGTCTGATACTCCGCGCCCATATTAAAATTTAAATGCGATTTTTTGGAACTATCAAGACATTTGATTATTCATATAAACGATCAAGTGATAGTGTGCCGCAATCGAATCAGCGGTTGTCATGAGCAACGCCTAAGATAAAAATGCAAGGGATGATATTTATTAAGGTGTTCAAATGGATTTTGTAGAAAACAAGCCCAACGGCTCAATCGACAGTGATCATGTGACTATCTCTGAAAAAGTCGCAGCAAAGGCGTTAGACCAAGCTTTCATTGAGGAACAAAAAAGGATTTTTAAGAATTCTTGGGTTCCCGTGTGCCATGAGTCAGAGCTGCCTGAGCCATATGATTTTCGTACATCAAGCATCGGTAATGAAAATGTTATTGTCTGCCGAGCGCCAGATGGAAAAATAAACGCGCTCTTGAATGTATGTCCCCACAGGGGGATGCTTATTGAGCGCCGTCCGCAGGGCAGCTTTCTTGAAGGGCAGGCGTCCGGTAATCCAAAACGAATCACTTGCATGTTTCACGCATGGCAATTTGATATGAGGGGCAACTGCGTTTACGTTGCGCGCGAAAAAGAGGGCTATCAGGATAGGTTTTGCAAGGATGACGCTGGCCTGAGAAGATTGCGTTGCGAGGTAAATTTTGGTGGGTTTGTGTGGGTGAATATGAATGATCAGCCAGCCGTGTTCCTGGAGGAATGGGCTGGTGCGGCGTTTTCATCGATTCAATCTCAAATTAGTTCTGAGCCGCTTGAGGTGGTTCATTACCACAAAGAAGTTGTCGAAACAGGGTATCAGGAGTTAATGTCTCAGGGCCTATCGTCAATTGATAATGATACTGATGCAACCATTTTTGACTATGGGCATCTCGTGACGACACAAGGCAGCGCAGACAACCAAGATGCAAAAAAGGGTAAATCTTTTCCGTCCCCAAATGCGGCGTCATGTACAAGCGTTAGGATTTTTCCTGGTTTCGCGTTTAACCTTGATGGACCCACCCTACATGTGTCGACGATTACACCATTAAACGACAAACAAGTGATGATCGAGCATCGAGGGCTTGCGCCTCAGGCAGATAATAAGGAAGCAAGACACCTTCGGTCAAAATATTATAACGAAAAGTTTGGACCCTTCCGGCTGCAGGAGCTATCTGAACCTGAACAAAATGAGTTAGACTCGGTTAAGGCGAATAGCTGGTATACTCACTACTACGACGAGTGGTTGCGTTGGATGGATAAACATCCAAATGGAGAGACACGTATAGTAGATCTGCCAACCTCACGTTCCAAAAACGGTGAAGTTGACGAGCATAGCGGGCTTTCTGGGCCACATATAGTGGTCGTTGGTGCGAGTCATGCTGGCGTGGCTTTTGTTGACAAGGTCCGAAAAAATGGTTTTGTCGGTCGTCTGACTGTCTTTGACCGTCAGGTCGGTGGGCCAATGGAGCGACCACCTCTTTCGAAAGGTTTCTTATTGGGCGGTGGGGAGACCGTTGAGTCAAAGTCTTTGTTAAGACAGAAGAAGTGGTACAAAAATAATAGGATTAAGCTAAAAACACAGTCTAATGTTGAAACGATTGACACAAAGAAAAAGACCGTAACAGTTAGTAGTGGAGACGTCATAAACTACGACAATTTGGTAATTGCCAGCGGCGCGATCCCGCGTGAACTGCCTGACACCCAAGGGATGGGTAACGCATTCACATTGCGTCAGCCGTCAGATGCGAATGCGATTCGCCAGGCCGCAAACAATTCTGACACCGTGGTCATTATTGGTGGTGGCTACATTGGTCTTGAAGTTGCAGCCTCACTGCGAAAAAAAGAAATGACAGTTACCGTGATAGAAGCTGCCGAGAGAATTTTGGCGAGAGTTGCGAGTAAACCATTAGCGGATCGCTTGACGAAATTGCATGAGGATAATGGGGTTCAAGTGCTCACAGGCGTTGGCGTTGATAGCATTAATGCTGAAGCAGGTATTTTTGAGAGTGTCACTCTCACTAGCGGTGAAAAAATTGTTGGAGACATGCTCATCACTGGCATTGGTGTTTTTCCCGATAGTACGCTGGCGGCTAGTGCTGGCATCGAAACTCAGCGAAAAGATGGTGGGGCTATTCTTGTGGACGAGGCTATGAGGACAAGTGAAAAAGACGTATTTGCCGTCGGTGATGTTGCGTTGCGCCGTGACCAACTGTTGGCGATTGAGTCCGTCCATAACGCTCAGGAGACAGCGGCTGTAGCAGCAGCGGCAGTTACAGGGTCAATAGCGCCAACTATACAAACTCCGTGGTTTTGGTCCGACCAATACGACGTAAAATTGCAATCAGTTGGCGTAGTCCCGATTAATGATGACGATGTGTATCAGGTCGCTCGACCTGGTAAACGCGAAGGTGCGGTGTCTTTTTGGAGCTACAGAGGTGATGACTTGGTAGCAGTCGAGGTTGTAAATGACCCTGCAACATATATGGAGGCTCGGCAGTGCCTTGACACAAAACAATCTCCAGATCCAGAACAGATATCAAACCCGTCTTTCTCACCCATAGATAGTGGTGGAGCGAGATCCTAGAGAGGATTTAAATAGTTTTCTTTGACCTGTATGGTCAACAAGCGAACATTTTTGTATGCGCAGGCTTGATACTAAATCTCAAACATGGACTCAGAAAGTAATGATATGGAAAATAATTCTTCAGCAGACATTGAAAGAAAGATTGAGAAAACAATTTATCAGGCTGCACTGGCCCTAGATAAAAACAACTGGGCTGATTGGTTCAAGCTTTGTGATGACTCATTTTTCTATTCGATAACGTCTTTTAGCCCAGAAATTAGCAAAGATATGACCTATTTTAGCGGCGATAAAAAAGAGCTAATTGGCCTCATGGAAATGCTACCTAAGCATAATACCGACCACTCGCCGCTGCATAGGCATACGTCTGTTTATACCATAGATGTGTCTGACGATGGTAAAACAGCGGAATCCGTCAGCTCGGTTGTAATCTACCAAAATATGCTCGATGGGATCAACTCTCACTTAGACTCTGGGGAAAGCAGACTTTTTGTGATTGGAAAGTACCATGACAAATTTTTGATAAACGACGGTGTGCCTAAGTTTATTAACCGCGAAACAAAAATAGATAATAGGCGCCTTGATAAAGGCTCGCATTGGCCTCTCTAGTTGAAAACTGCGGTGTTTGGACTGAGAATAAATTTGCAAAGAAAGTAAAAACATGACTTGGACAAAAGTCTGTGAGAAAAGTGACATACCCGAGGGTTCAATAAAAAAAGTTTGGGCACGGATCGGTGGCGGTATTCCAATTGCTGTTGCTCACCATAAAAGAGGTTTTGTTGCGATACCTCCAGTTTGTCCTCATCTAGAGGAACCATTAGAAGAGTCTGGCCTAGTAATGGGATGTAAACTCACGTGCACTAAGCACCTATGGTCATGGGACTTGGAGACGTTAGAGTTGCAGGACGAAGCAGAATTGCCACTCAAAACGTACGACGTAAAAGTCGAGGGTAGCAACATCATGGTTTATGTTACCGAACAACTTGAATACAATTTTGACGAAGATGAAGACATTGATGAAAACACTTTTTTTGACGACGATGATGACGATGATGACGAGTGGTAGGCAAAAGCAATCATAAGGAATATTTTGACTAAATTTCACAGCAATCGAGATTGTGGCGTAAGGTCAACAAAATGATTTATAAATTTGCTTACTTAAATAATACCAACATTTGATAGCGCGCTGAACACTTCAGCCAAAATCTGATGGAACTGATTGAGAGAGAATTTGTTGGACGATTCAAGTCAATGGCCGCCTGTAAACATTTTTGACACCAGCCATTTTAGACAAGCAAGAATTGAAGCGCATAACGCTCTATTCTGGATGGCTCGGGGAACTAATAGTTTCTTGGACTCGACGCCGGATAATGGGCACTTAAGCTTATTTTGGCACACGGCTTCGGGCAATTTTCGAACGAGATCTTTCGATGGGGATCTTCAAATTGGCCTAAGTTTTCCCGATTTGGAGTTGTATTTTTGTGAAGGTGGTCAAAAGGTGCCTCACAGCTTTTGGTTGGATGATCGAACACCCGCATTTGCAGAGGCGTGGTATTTAGTTGAATTGCTGCACAGAGATCGCGACCAATCTAAATTTTCTACTGACCTGCCTTTTTCCTCACCGTATATGCTAATGGGGGACACTGAAGACCACAACGCTTCGGCTTACAAACCACAGCTAAATGCTTTGAATGGGTGCGTGTTGAAGGCAAACGAAATATTGCGGAGTGTATCTCATGCAGTTGCTCAGCAACCTCAATTTACAAAATGCCGACAATGGATAACATTAGAACCAGAGTCATTTGCTTTAGTTCTCAATGTTGTCGTAGACAACGAGTCAGTCAAATTGCCATTAATCGGAATGTGTCTGGGTGATCATTTACGCCCGGCACCGTTTTTCTTTGTAAAAGCTAGTGAAGCGAGAGTTGGATTCAAAACTCATCTACTTGATTACGACCCCAGAACGTTGTTGTCATTAAAGTCTATTGTTAATGAAAGCATGACTGACGGCGAACTTGTCGAGAATCTTGTTGGTAAGTTTATTGACGCCAATCATCCAAAATAATGTTCGGTGTGGTGACAAATTTAGGTAGCCAGGCGAAAACTTGCAATGATATTAGATTTTAACTATTAGCCGTTTATTTTTGTTTTCGAAGATCTTCGTTGACATCGGCCTCGGCAAAGTGGAAAATTCACACCTATTTGGCCATTCAGCCCGCAAGAATATGCACAGAACGGCATCAATTTAATTGCGATGGGAGTGCAAAATGCCACCAAGAAACCACAAAAATTGGTTAAAAGTTCCAAAGATCGAACATATTTCAAGCGCGTGTTACAACAATCATAGCATCTACGAGCAGGAAATTGAGCACATCTTCGCGAAAGTGTGGGTCCCTATGTGTCATTTTAGCGAAATGTCCAATGATGGTGACTATCGTTCGACGCAAATTGCTCACCAAAATGTGGTCGCGGTGAACACCAAGGGTATTGTCAAAGTGTTTCTCTGCCCGTCGATTGACCGGCCTGCCGGTAACGGGTTCGACACATCCGGATTAAAAGAGTTACACAGCGAACTGAAACACGGCGGTATGGTTTGGACGACTCTTGACCCAAACCCAACCCAGAGCGTTGAAGAGTGGACTTGCGGGGCATTTGACTGCATTGCAGATGCCATTGATTCCGAAGATATGGAGGTTTTTCATTATCACAAGGCAGTTATCGACACTAATTACAAGTTATGGCATGACACAAATAGTGAATTCTATCATGATTTTATGCATTATTTTAACCGAGTGTCTGGGTTCAATGATGAGTATTTCGCGAGAAAAAACATCCCGTTTGATAATGGTCACGTAAACGTAAGTAGCTTCACGGTAAACTACGAAGAATATGATGGGTTTGAAGATCGTGGGGAGCTATCCTTTCCAAATTTGCCACCAAACCAGTGGTATATGGTAGATCTTTTCCCGGGGTTTAACTTTAACCTTCGCGGTAGTGCTTACAGAAGTGACACTGTCACCCCGCTGGGGCCAAACAAGGTGCTTATTGAGTTTAGGGGCTATGGGCTTAAAAAAGATACTCCAGAAGAGCGCCAGACGCGCATAAAACACCACAATTCCATTTGGGGACCATTTGGCCGTAACCTCCATGAGGATTTGATTGGCGTTGCGGGCCAAGGGACTACAATGCGAGAAGGCACAGAAGCTCGGAATATCTTGCATGGTCGGCATGAAAATTCAACGATACATGACGAAGTTGGCATGAGACACTATTATGAAGCTTGGGGAAAATTCCTCGGGGTGTCGCCGGCTAATCCTCTCGGTCTGGCGACTGACGATATGATCGCTGCTGAGTGACAGTAAATTAGGCATGTATTAACAAAGGGCAAACATAATCTTATGTTTGCCCTTTTTATTTGTCATGGGTCCGACGGTGAGGTTGATCAGGTGTTAGCCCGCTGATGTGGTTGATTTATGATAAAGAAAATTTTGCAGTTCACTGTTCTTCGCAAGCGCACGCCCAACCTCCTCAGTTATTTTTGTTATTGGAATGGTTGTTTCACTTTTGACCCAGAATAGCCCTATTCCTTTTCGTATTATTGGGTCTTTTAGCAAAAGCGCTTTAGTTCCTGTGTAGAGCCCCGGCATTCGAGTATAGTGTGAGGGAATAACCGTACAAAGTTCTGTAAACTGAGTTTGAAACATTAAATGCAGAATTGACTCCGATTCAATTTTTGGTACGACACTCCTCCCCGCAGCGGTGAACGTTTGATCGATCACTGAACGCTCGTACATCGATTTTCGCAGTAATGCCAGTGGGAGGTCTGCAGCCTCTTCCCAGGTAATATCACTCATATTTTCAAATTTAAACGAATCCGGCACCAACAAGCTCCAAGTTTCCTCGAAAACTGGTAATGCTTCACACCAAGGCATTTCATCAGATTGGTCTATGTACGTTATTGCACAATCAATCGAATAATTGTCCAAACTGGTTTTAAGCTCGTTATTCCCAACAAACCTTACGTCGACAGACACTAGCGGGTAGGCTTTTCTTATACGTTGTAAAATAATTGGCAGTACTGGGGACATTGAGGGAATTGCGCCAAGGCGAATGGTTCCACTCAAACTGTCCTGCATTTCTGCTATATTGTCACGCATTGCAGTGCAGTTGGCCAAGATTAATCGAGCCCAATAAGCAACACGCTCTCCCTCTTCTGTAATTCCATAGAGGCGTTGGCCGCGTCCCCTCTTAAATAAGGTAACTCCTAATTCAAATTCTAATTGCTTTATGCCATTTGATAAGCTGGGCTGTTTCACATTACAACGAGCCGCTGCTCTTCCAAAATGGTCTTCTTCAATTACAGCGATAAGATATTCAAGCTGTTTAAGAAACATCCCATTGCCTTTCACGTTTGCATTTTGATTTTAGCACACAAAATAGCTTTGATTCGTTTATTCACAAAAACCGGGCTTTTGGTCCATCAAAACCTTAGGAATATAACACATTATCACCTATGTTTGAATCCTCCGAGTTAATAATACCGTGTTTTTTTGTGATTGTTTGGGATAGCAGTGTCATTCATTTTTGTTTTTTTGTGCGGTCTTTTTTCGGGTGCTCTGATAGGAGCTGCGGGGATTGGTGGTGTGGTATTGGTGCCACTACTTGTATACGGTGCAGGTTATAGCATTCATATTAGCATCGCAGCAGCAGTGTCATCTTTTATTTTTTCTGGGTTGATTGGAACATTTGCGTATGCGCGGCGGGGTGAGGTCAACTGGCTCCAACTAACTTATTTGACGGCCGGTGCGATTCCGGGAGCCTTATTGGGCACACATACGCTCGCAAAAATTAATGCCGACACTCTTAAACTATTTATTGCTATCGTTTTAATTTTTGCAGCGTGCAGACAGATTGCTAATTTAAAGGCTGCGCGTCATCATAGCCGATCAACTCCCTCAAATATAAGCCTGTTGT
Organism: SAR116 cluster bacterium AG-325-I21; assembly: GCA_003282865.1. Lineage (GTDB taxonomy): Bacteria > Pseudomonadota > Alphaproteobacteria > Puniceispirillales > Puniceispirillaceae > UBA3439. The sequence goes on from QBYK01000007.1 coordinate 27,697, forward strand.
TAGTTGGTTTTTTAACTGCGGGCCTGTCTGTGCTCAGTGGGACTGGTGGGCCGCTTGTTTTAGTTCCAATATTAACCTTTTTGTCAATGCCATTGCTCGCAGTGATTGGTTTATCACAGGCCATTCAGATACCAATTGCTGTATTTGCTACGATCGGGAATGAATGGTCAGGAATAATCCAGTGGGAAATTGTGGCTCTTTTGTCACCAGGTCTGGTTTTGGGAACATTTCTGGGTGCAAAAGCCTCTGAACGCTTGCCAGTTGATAAGATAAGGAATTTAGTTGCTTTTTTGTTGCTTGGATCTGGTATTTACATGCTGATAAACGTAATTTTCGTCTAGGCGAAGGAGCTTTGATCAACCATGAGAAAATAGACATTACGATAGAGCTAATAGCCAAGAGAGATTTTATTTCGCAGTAATAATGTTAGTTAATGGTGTAAATTATCAAAGCTAAAGCTACGCTATTCAAATTAATAATATTTATATCAAATTAGTGGGAGGAAAAAATGAGTGACGCCAAGCCGAGAAGAAAAGTTACTTTTAAGACACTACAAAAGAAAATGGCAGCCGGTGAGCCAATCACTCAATTGGCAGCGTATGATTACAGGACTGCGGTTGTTGCTGACCGTTTAGGTATGGATATATTGTGTGTTTCAGACACCGGCGGAATGATCTTGTTTGGGCACCAGAGTACGACGGCTGTTAGCTTTGATGAAGTGATGATGATGTCGAAAGCGATTGATCGCGGATCTCAGTATGGATTGAGAATGGTTGATATGCCTTATTGCAGTTTTCACGTCTCAAAAGAGCAGGCTGTTGAAAATGCCGGTCGGTTTGTTCACGAAGCGAATGCTGAAGTGATGAAATGTGAGGGGAACCGTCACCATGTTCCGGCTATTGAAGCAATTGTTAGTGCTGGAATACCTGTTCAGGGCCATATTGGCATAACACCGATGCGAATGCCCCAACTGGGCGGATTTATTGCTCAGGGTAAAACAGCAGATCGCGCGAAAGAATTAATTGACGACGCTAAAGCAATGTATGATGCCGGCTGCTTCTCGATACTCTGTGAGGTTACAACATCGGAAGTCGCCGAATATTTGGCTGAAATCCTTCCAGTCCCGGTAATTAGCTTGGGTGCTGGCAACTGCGCCGATGGTGTCCATATTATCTCGTCAGACTTATTCCATTTGTGGGAGGAGCACGTGCCGAAGCACTCTCGTATATACACAGATTTGATTCCGATAATGGAAGATGTAATTACTCGGTACATGGATGACGTAAAAACCAGGAATTACCCGGGTCCTGAAAACACGATAAAAATGCCCGAGGATGAGCTGCGGAAGTTTGCTGAAGATATGAAGTGGGAGCGTAAGCTTGATGAGCTTGGGTGATTGTCTGCGATGAATTTTACCTTGGACGGCGGTGCTGTCAGCCCAACAAGTGGCTTTGGGAAGCGCCTCCGTCAAGGTGAAGTTTTTTTGCTTTAAGGACATAAAACAAGGAATTGCATCAATAAACACTGGGTTTTTGAGATTTTTGTAATTAGTGAGCATTTATCCAACCCGTCTATATTTTCAAAACAGCCCAATTTCTTAGGGTCAATTTAGCAGCCTAGCCCTGCAAGGGGTGTGGGCATTTTAGTATCAAATTTTCCGGGAGAATTTTATGAGCGACATTGAAATTGCACGTGCGGCGCAGAAAAAACCAATTTTTGAAATTGGCGATGTTTTGGGCATACCGTCATCGGAGTTAGTTCCGTTTGGCCATGATAAAGCCAAGATAAGTCAGAATTTTATCAACTCTGTACAGAATAATGCGGATGGTAAACTAATATTAGTTACCGCGATCAACCCAACACCAGCGGGCGAGGGCAAGACGACAACAACCGTTGGCCTTGGCGACGGCTTAAACCGCATCGGCAAGAATGCAATGATTTGTATCCGCGAGGCTTCTCTTGGGCCAAACTTTGGCATGAAGGGGGGAGCTGCCGGAGGCGGATATGCCCAGATTGTGCCAATGGAAGAAATGAATTTGCATTTTACTGGCGATTTTCATGCTATCACTTCAGCGCATTCGTTGCTTTCCGCAATGATTGATAATCATATATATTGGGGCAATGAGCTAGATATTGATACACGTCGCGTCGTTTGGAGGCGGGTTGTCGATATGAATGATAGAGCACTGCGCCAAATTACCGCGTCACTCGGCGGAGTCTCGAATGGTTTCCCGCGTGAGGCTGGTTTTGACATTACTGTGGCATCTGAAGTTATGGCGATATTATGTTTGGCAGAAGATCTCGCTGACTTGCAAAAGCGCCTTGGTGACATGATTGTAGCATATCGTCGTGACCGGTCACCTGTCTTTTGCCGCGATATAAAGGCTGATGGCGCGATGACTGTATTATTGAAAGATGCAATTCAGCCTAATCTGTTGCAAACTCTTGAAAATAATCCTGCATTCGTTCACGGCGGCCCTTTTGCCAATATTGCTCATGGCTGCAACTCCGTGATTGCCACTAAAACAGCGTTGAAGCTAACGGATTATGTTGTGACGGAGGCAGGTTTTGGAGCGGATTTAGGTGCGGAAAAATTCCTAAACATTAAATGCCGAAAGGCGGGCTTGTCTCCATCGGCTATTGTTCTAGTCGCCACAGTACGTGCAATGAAGATGAATGGTGGAGTCGCAAAAAGTGATTTGAACGATGAAAATGTTGCGGCTGTAAAGGCCGGTTGCCCAAATCTTGGCCGGCATATAGAGAACTTGAGATCATTTGGCGTGCCTGTGCTAGTCGCAATTAATCACTTTGTTAAAGACACCGATGCTGAGGTTCAGGCCGTGCAGGATTATTGCAGTGAAATGGGTGCAGAGGCAATCGTGTCAAAGCACTGGGCTGATGGGTCTACTGGTTCTGAAAATTTGGCGAAGAGAGTAGCTGAGGTTGCTGATGCGGGCGAAGCCAATTTCTCCCCAACTTATGCAGATGACATGCCTCTTGCAGATAAGATTCAAAACATTTGCAAGAATATCTATCGGGCTGATGAGGCGGTGATGGATAAAAAGATCTCAGATCAGTTAAGAGATTGGGAAGCTCAAGGTTATGGTCATTTGCCTGTCTGTATGGCGAAGACGCAGTATAGTTTCTCGACTGATCCTAACTTGCGTGGTGCACCAACCGGACATGTTATACCAGTTCGCGAAGTAAGGATCAGCGCGGGCGCAGGCTTCATTGTTGCCGTTTGTGGTGAGATCATGACAATGCCCGGTTTACCTAGGCACCCGGCTGCCGAGACTATTTGTATAAATGACCAGGGTGAGATTGAGGGTTTGTTTTAGAAGCGAACTATTCATATAAATTGAGGGCTTGTTATTAGGCGGACGCGTGACTTTCGCCAAGATGAAAGGATGTTAGTGAGGATGTCAGCAAATATAATCGACGGGAAAGCCTTTGCCGCCACTGTAAGAGAGAAGGTGGCTTCTAAGGTTGCTGATCTGAAAAACGGCCATAACATCACCCCGGGGCTTGCCGTTGTTTTAGTTGGGGAAGACCCTGCATCACAAGTTTATGTGAGATCTAAGGGTAAGCAAACTCTTGAAGCCGGTATGAATTCATTCGAACATAAACTGGATCCGGACACCGCAGAAGAGGTGTTGTTGGCTTTGATCGACCAACTAAACTCTGACCCAGCAGTCCATGGCATTTTGGTACAATTACCGTTACCCAGTCATCTAAATGAAACCTTGGTTATAAACCGCATTCTCCCAGAGAAAGATGTTGATGGTTTTCACATTTCAAACGTTGGGCTTTTGGCTACAAGTCAGAAATCAATGGTTCCGTGCACACCGCTAGGGTGCTTGCTAATGTTGCGTGATTATCATGGCTCATTATCTGGAAAAAATGCTGTGATTGTTGGTCGTTCAAACATTGTTGGAAAGCCGATGGCCCAATTGCTCTTAAACGAAAGCTGCACCGTGACCATCGCTCACTCACGAACGTTGGATCTACCAGATGTTGTGCGCAACGCTGATATTGTTGTTGCAGCCGTTGGCCAACCTGAGATGGTGCCTGGTGATTGGATTAAACCTGGAGCGACTGTTGTTGATGTTGGTATAAACCGTATCAGCTTGGATAATGGGAAAACAAAACTAGTTGGTGACGCTGAGTATGCGAGTTGCGCAGCCGTTGCAGGCGCCATAACTCCTGTGCCTGGTGGTGTTGGCCCCATGACGATTGCCTGTTTGCTGGCGAATACCGTTACGGCCTGTTGTAGAATTAACAACCTTCCTAACGAGGACAGTTTTCTTCAGTGAAGATTACAGTTCAAATTCAGCCGCCTTGGTCTATTGACTTAGAGTCTCTAACATACACATCAACTATATCCCGCAAGCAAAAACGATAAGTAGTCTAGAATAAGTGACATGATGATCTCAAAACGTCTACCTGAACTTCAGCTTTTAATTTTATGTACCATTGGTTGTTACATATTTCTTGAACTATTCGTAGCTTCGGCTGCGCTGGATGGGCTTTTTGGGTTCACCGGTGTTGACATAATATTCATCTCTTTTTTATTAAGTTTTTTTGTCGCGATCATATCTGTAATTGCGGGTGTTGGGGGTGGTGTAATATTTACGCCGTTGATGTTAGCGTTCACGTCGGTGGATACCCTTATAATCAGGTCCACTGGTCTTGTTGTGGCAATGTTTAGCGGGTTAGTTGCATCGGGCCCCTTTATGCGAAAGGGTTTAGCAGACATCAAGTTAGTATTCCTAGGCGCACTGCCAATTTTGGTTGGTGGATTTGTTGGGTCAATGGCCGCGGTAAGTTTGTCCCAACATTTGGGTGAGGCTGGTGATTCAATCGTCCGTATAGCTTTGGGAGTGTTGTTGGCTGCAATTGCATTAATATTTATCGTTGGGGGTGCTTCTACCGAATATCCTGAACATGGGCAACGAAGCAAGCTCGCGACTAAACTCAAGTTGCGTCATATGTATTGGGAGGACACATTACAAAAACCGGTAAAATATAATGTTCACAACGTCAAGGTAGCGGTGATATTATTATTTGCTGTCGGATTTACCGGTGGATTCTTTGGCTTAGGCGGGGGATGGGCGGTTGTTCCTGTTCTTAACCTTGTTATGAGTGTGCCTTTAAAGGTTTCAGCAGCGACAAGTGGTGTATTGCTGGCCATGGGAAATTCAGCAGCAATATGGCCCTATATAAATGCTGGCGCTTTAATTGGCGTAGTTGCCGCACCTTGGATGCTTGGGCAGATAATTGGTGGAATAGTTGGCGCCCACGTTTTATCTGGTATAAAAGCGGCGTTTGTACGAAAGCTTTTAATAGTGATGCTTTTTCTGACCAGCCTCAAACTTTTGAGCCGTGGCATTGAAGGGCTTTTTAATATTTCAATTCCTTTTATCTGAAAGTTAGAACATGAATAAGCGAAAAAAACCACCTATCCCAATATCAGGTGTTGTTTACGGTGAAATTATCTATTGGTGTACATGCGTTTCGGCGTTGGTTGTTTTATATGGAACCATAAAAAGCTTTCTGGAAGTTGACCAAACAATCCCGGTTGAGTACCTGCTAAACGCAGTCTTCGAGGGACGTTCGGTGGAGGCTGTGTGGACTGGGTCCGCGCTTCAAAAGTCGCCTGACGCTCTAACTTATTTGGCAATCTTAAATTCGGGCGAAGCCATCACAGTGGCAGGCATAGCCTTTGGTGTGTTGAGCGTTGGGCCGGCTATCTTTTTTTCTGCGGCTTTCATGTGGCGGTCACACAATGAGTTTTTTGCAGTGACTGCGCTATTATCAGGCGCTTTTGCTGTCATTGCCCCATTTGTTTTCTTCCTTTTGTAGCCCTCGTAATAATTATCCTTATACAATGTTAATTTCTCTCTCATGAGATAATTACACTGTCGTTGATCATGTTTGTAAATGCCTTTTCTGCACTGCTAAGCGCTCGTTTCTTTCGTAATAACATGGTGTAGCTTCTCGGTGGTAAGTCCATGGCTACAGATCTAAGCAGTCCACTTTCAATTGACAAGTTGACAACCTGCTGAGAAATTAATGTGACGCCAGATCCCGCAATCACTGCCTCTCTAACTGCTTCATTACTGGGCAGCTCCAGAATTATATCAAGACTATCCCAGTTGAGATTATTTTGGACAATCAAATCTTCAAGTACGCGTCGAGTGCCAGAGCCTTTTTCACGGACAATCCATGGTAAATTGCCAATATTACCCTCCTTGATAGAGGATCGAACGATCGGCCATTTTTTGGGTGACACCACTAGTGTAGGTTGGTCTTGATCTACTTTTAAAAGGCGTAAGCCGTTGGCGTTTACCTTACCTTCAACGAAGCCAATATCAGCTTTGCCCTCCAAAACCGCAGACTCAACACCGCGCGTATTGGACATCGCTACATTTATTGCAACGGCAGGGTTACGATTGTTAAACGCTGCAAGTCTACGTGGGAGCCAGTAGCTGGCGATCGTTTGACTCGCTGCAATTTGGAGGCTGCCTGAAGTCTTTTCGCTGAGAATACGTAACATTTTTGTTGCGTTCTTAGCGCTTGCAATGGCGCTTTGTGCTTCAGGCAAAAAACGCCGTCCTAAATCTGAGAGAAAAACTGAACGGCCAACTCTATCAAAAAGTTTGACTTGATATATGTCTTCAATAGTTGCAATCGCTGCTGAGGCTGCAGATTGAGAAATGCCAAGTTCCTTTGAGGCCTTGGTGACGTTGCCAAGTTCGGCGACTGCGATAAAAATTCTTAGTTGAGCTAAGGTCATTATTATTGATAACCTAAATCGATCAAAATTACAATTATAATAAGTTGGAATAATTAATTCTTGAGTTGTATATTAAGGTTGGAGTTAAACAAAACAACTCGCAGTAGAACTTAGTCCCGTTTAATTTTTTAGGAAACAGTGATGGCATTGGAACCGCTTGTTGAGACGTCTCCGGAAGTCTCAGACGAAATAAGGCAAACAACTTGCTACATGTGCGCTTGCCGATGTGGGATCAATGTTCATATTCGAGACGACAAAATACGCTACATAGAGGGAAACAGAGACCATCCGATAAATAAAGGTGTTTTATGCGCTAAAGGTTCAGCGGGGATAATGCAACATTATTCCCCAGCACGCCTGAAACAACCAATGAAGCGCGTAGGGCCCAGGGGATCAGGTGAATTCGAACCAATTAGCTGGGATGAGGCGCTAACGATAGCTACTGATTGGCTTGCCCCTATCCGCGAAAAAGACCCTAAAAAGCTTGCTTTTTTTACTGGGCGTGACCAGTCCCAGGCTCTCACGAGTTGGTGGGCACAGCAATTTGGTACTCCAAATTTTGCGGCTCATGGTGGTTTTTGTTCAGTCAACATGGCTGCTGGTGGTATTTATACTATTGGCGGCGCGTTTTGGGAGTTTGGTGCGCCTGATTGGGATCTAACAGAGATGTTTGTCTTATTTGGTGTTGCTGAGGACCACGACTCTAATCCAATAAAAATAGGTCTCGGAAAAGTGAAGGGGCGCGGGAAGAGAGTGGTCTCAGTGAATCCAGTGCAAACAGGTTATGCGGCAATTTCGGATGATTGGTATGGTATAACGCCGGGAACTGATGGCCTACTCATCATGTCGTTGATCCGTGAATTGATGAGGTCGGGCAATATTGATGTCGATTACCTTCGACGGTACACAAATGCACCTTGGCTTGTTATCCGCAATCCGGGTGCTGACAATGATGGTTTGTTTCTTAGGGGTGCTGATGGGGAACCCCAGGTTATAGACCGCCTCAGTGGTGCAGTGATTTCACACAAAACAAAAAATGTAAGTGTCGCCATGCATGGCGAGGTCCCGCTAGACTCGGGTGGTGTGGCAACCCCGGTTTTTGTGTTGATGACGGAAACCTATATGACTGACGCTTATTCCCCAGATACTGTGGCGAGTACAGTTGGCATTTCCGCAGCGCGTATTCGCCAATTTGCCGCAGACTTGGCTGATGCTGCCTTTGCCAAAGAGGTTGTTATCAACCAGCCATGGACTGACTGGAAGGGCGAAAAACACGATACAATGGTTGGCCGGCCTGTCTCCATGCATTCTATGCGCGGTATTTCGGCTCATTCAAATGGCTTTCAGACCTGCCGCGCCCTTCACGTTCTTCAACTCATGCTTGGATCAATAGAGGTGCCTGGTGGTTGGCGTTTTAAGCCTCCATATCCAAAGCCACCGGAGGCACACCCAAAGCCGGCGGGAAAGCCAGATCAAATTCAAGCTGGCATGCCACTTACAGGAGCACCACTAGGCTATGTTTTAGGACCTGATGACCTGCTCCTTAATTCTGAAGGTGAGCCTCAGAGAATTGATAAGGCATACAGCTGGGATGCGCCCATGGCGGCGCATGGTCTGATGCACATGGTCATTTCAAACGCTGTCGCTGGCGATCCTTATCACGTTGACGTGCTGTTCATGTACATGGCCAACATGGCGTGGAATTCCTCGATGAATACACGTGGTGTGATGGATATGTTAACCGAAAAAAATCCAGATACTGGTGAGTATAAAATCCCCAAGCTAATCTACTCTGATGCATATTCATCTGAAATGGTAGCTTACGCAGATCTAATACTTCCTGATACAACATATCTTGAGCGCCACGATGCGATCTCATTATTGGACAGACCAATTTGCGAGGCAGACGCAGTAGCAGACGCTATTAGATGGCCGGTGTTTCCACCAGACCGAGACGTGAGAGGATTTCAGTCAGTTTTAATTGATTTGGGCGCTAGATTGGGGTTGCCTGGCATGGTGGAGGAGGATGGATCACCCAAGTATGCAGACTATGAGGACTATATAATAAACCATGAACGTAAGCCAGGTATTGGCCCGCTGGCTGGGTTTAGAGGGAATGGTGAAAAATCAGGTCGCGGTGAACCTAATCCTGGGCAGATTGAAGCATACAAAGCCAATGGAGCATTCTGGCATAAAGATATACCAGAGGAAGGTAGATACTATAAAATGGCGAATATGGCATACCAAGAATTTGCCGTTGAAATGGGTATCTGCGACACACCTCAGCCATACGCTTTCCAGATTTATAGTGAGACGCTGCAGAAATTTCATTTGGCTGCGGAAGGTCACGGAGAAATTCAACCACCTGAACATTTGCGGCCCCGTGTAAAAACTTGTTTTACCCCTTTGCCGACATGGTATGCGCCATTTGAGGGCGAAGCAGTTTCTGACGAAGAATACCCAATACACGCCCTCACTCAGCGACCGATGGCAATGTACCACTCGTGGGGCTCACAAAATCCCTGGCTGAGACAGATCCATGGTCACAACCCAATGTTTATTCCTCGAGGGCTTGCAGATGATCATGGTCTTTCGGACGGGGATTGGATTTGGGTGACATCGCACCATGGCAAAATACGGGTTCCCGTAGCGATAATGGCAGGCCTGAATGAAAAAACGATATGGACGTGGAATGCCATTGGTAAGCGAAAGGGCGCTTGGCAACTTGAAGAAGATGCGCCTGAAGCTAAAAAAGGATTTCTTCTAAATCACCTTATTAAAGAACTTTTACCGGCGCAAGCTGATGGGCAACGATGGTCAAATTCGGATCCGATCACAGGGCAGGCTGCTTGGTTTGATTTAAAAGTCAAAATAGAGAAAGTGGACCCGACCGAGCCAGCAGTGGCATTCCCCCAGTTTCCAGCCTTACCGCGAATGAATGCTGTCAATACTGAACCGGTCAAGACCCTTCGATATGGATTACAGTGGACTGTAAAAGATAAAAGAGCGTGGTGGAAAAAGTAATGACAAGCTTACCAGAACCCTCTGCAATAAAACTTGGCCTGGTGATTGACCTTGATATCTGTGTTGGGTGTCAAGCTTGCGTCGTAAATTGTAAAGAATGGAATACGTCTGGCTATGGTGCGCCGTTAAGCGATGAAAGCGCGTATGGCGCCCAGCCTAGTGGCTCCTGGCTAAATAGAGTGCACGCGTTTGAAGCTGGGGTGGGGGAAGACGCAAAAACCGTGCATTTTCCAAAGTCCTGTCTGCACTGCGAGGATGCTCCTTGTGTGACGGCATGCCCAACAGGGGCATCTTTTAAGCGCGCGGAAGACGGAATAGTTTTGGTCAATGAAGACTGGTGTATTGGATGTGGTTTATGTGCATGGTCGTGTCCTTACGGGGCCCGAGAAATGGATCCAGCGGAAGGTGTTATGAAAAAATGCACGCTTTGTGTTGATCGCATTTATAATGAAAATCTTCCTGAGGAAGATAGAGTGCCAGCGTGCGTGAGAACGTGTCCAACGAACGCTCGACATTTTGGTGATTTTGGAGATCCAAATTCTGACGTGAGCATTATGGTAGCCGAACGTGGCGGTTACGATTTGTTGCCAGAGCAGGGTACAAAACCAGTAAATAAGTACTTGCCGCCAAGACCCCGACGCAAATCAAATGATGAGTCGATGTCATTACTTGCAATGGCTGATGCAGCCACGCCAAAAGGCTTCTGGCAGTGGATGGATAATACACTTGAAAAGTTAGGGTGAGCTGATGCATCCCGCGTGGTCAATCATTTTCTTTACATCGATATCTGGGCTAGGCCTCGGGCTTTCCGGACTGATCGTTTTAGGTCTTCTGGATCTCAGCCGTTTTTTACACTTGTTCGTGGCAAGCTCAGCTGTTTTTGGGTTGATAAGCGCCGGGTTACTTAGCTCAACATTACACCTAGGCCATCCCGAACGTGCGTGGAGAGCATTAAGTCAATGGCGTTCCAGTTGGTTGTCAAGAGAAGGGGTGCTAGCGGTACTTGTCCTCGCTTCATTGGGTTGTTGGTTTGCCTGGAACTTCTTTTTTGGGCCGCCACCGCTATGGTGTGGTATTTTGATACTGGTTCTGATCGTCGCAACAGTCTACGCGACTTCGATGATATACGGATCATTAAAGACTGTGGCTTGCTGGCATCACCCATTGACGCCAGTTTGTTATTTGATGTTCTCAGCATGCGGTGGCTCACTTGCTTTCTTATCGATGCTGGCTTTGTTTGGTCAACCTATTCTTGGTATTCTTAAAGACATTACTCTTGCTTTACTCATTGGAGCCTGGACCCTGAAATATGCATGGTGGTGGGCTTTGGACAATAGAGGTTCAGCCAGCAGCTTAGAAACAGCAACAGGCTTAGGAACGATCGGAAAAGTCCGTTCACTAATGCCACCTCATACCTCGGAGAATTACTTACAAAAAGAGATGGGCTTCGTTGTTGCGAGACGTCACGCTATCAAATTGAGGTATATTTCCATTTTTTTTGGAGCGTTGCTTCCGATCATCTGCGTTATTTTCAATGGATCATCAGCTGTTTTGCTAGGCATGGCTACCATTTTTCACATAACAGGAATATTCGTTGAGCGTTGGCTATTCTTTGCCGAAGCAAAACACGTTGTTACTCTCTATTATGGCGACGAGCAATTAAGCATCGCAAGCTAGCACAAAGTTAGTGTGTCCATCTTCCTGTTCTTGAGCAAAAAGAAATGGACTGATTAGAGTAACGCTTTTATGTAGTGATGCCTCAAAATCGTTGAGGTTTGGTGGTACCCCTAGTAGACCTGAGTCAGTGACACTGGCTTAAGCAGAACGCACATTGTTTTAAGAACAATTTCTATGCTTTTGGGTATAACAAAAAGAACAGCCAAATTTTGGGCGGCACTGAGCGTAATTATCGAATATTGTTGCCTGATCTAATATTCGAGTTGTCAGTCCGAAAAAAGCCAGCTCTGCTTCCAGAGGTGGGCTAACAATTTATTAAACACACATCTTTATATTAATAGTGGCGCTATCACGAGACTGACAATAGCCATAACGTTGATCAAGATATTCATCGCTGGTCCTGACGTGTCTTTAAGCGGGTCGCCAACAGTATCGCCAACAACAGCTGCTTTATGGACATCTGACCCCTTACCGCCAAGGTTACCTTTTTCGACATATTTCTTTGCATTGTCCCAAGCGCCACCAGCGTTTGCCATCATTAATGCCATCATCACACAGCAAACTAATGCGCCAGCCAACATTCCGCCCAGCGCGTTTGGCCCGAGACCAAAACCTATTACTACTGGTGCCAAAACAGCCATTGAGCCTGGCAAAATCATCTTCCGAAGTGCGGCACGAGTCGCGATGTCAACACAACGAGCAGTATCTGGTTTTGCTGTTCCCTCCAGAAGGCCCGGGATTTCTTTAAACTGACGGCGCACTTCGACGATCATATCAAAGGCGGCATCGCCAACTGCAGTCATTGTCATCGCGCTTACAAGGAACGGGAATATACCGCCAATAAACATCCCACAAAGAACCATTGGGTCGTTAATAGCGAGAACAAAGTCAGGATTCCCATTACTGATTTTCGCTATGTAAGCGCTGATTAAAGCGAGTGCCGCAAGGGCGGCGGCGCTGATGGCAAAGCCTTTACCAATCGCTGCCGTAGAGTTACCAACTTCGTCCAATGAGTCAGTAATTTCGCGGGTTTCTTTTCCCATGTTTGCCATTTCTGCTATGCCGCCAGCGTTGTCTGCGACTGGGCCGTAGGCATCAATCGCCATGGTAATACCAACGGTTGACAACATGCCAACAGCTGCGAGTCCAACACCATATAGTCCTGCGGCCTCATTCGCACAATAAATAATTGCCGCTATTGTTAAAACGGGTATTGCGACTGATTGCATGCCTGTAGCCAAGCCTGAAATCATTACCGTCGCAGGACCTGTTTCCCCATCCTTTGCTATTTTGCGGACTGGTGTACCGCCGGTGTAATATTCTGTGACAAGGCCAACAACGATACCTCCAATCGCCCCAACCAAAACGGCAACCCAAATGCCATTCGATGCTCCCATTGATTGGATCAAGAAATAAGCCGCAACGATGAAGATCACTGCCGACCCAATTGTACCAAACCTCAGGGCAACATCTGCGCTTTTGCTAGAAAACAGTTTGACTGCAAAGATGCCAGCAAGTGAGCAAACCAAGCCAAGTGATGCCAATGCCAAAGGCATAAACTGAAGAACGGTCTGATCACCCCCTAGTTTGGCGATATTTTCGATAGACATCGACGCTGCAAGCGCAATAGACGCAATCATTGCGCCACAATACGACTCAAAAATATCTGAACCCATACCGGCAACATCTCCAACGTTGTCCCCAACATTGTCAGCAATGACGGCCGGGTTACGGGGATCGTCTTCGGGAATACCAGCTTCAACCTTGCCAACAAGGTCAGCGCCTACGTCAGCGCTTTTAGTAAAAATGCCTCCCCCAACGCGGCTAAATAACGCAACGGATGACCCACCCATTGCAAAGCCTTCAATGGCTTCAATGCCATGCGCCGTTCCGCCCATGAAATGGTATAATAATCCAATGCCAAGCAAGCCCATTGAAGCCACAGTCAAACCCATGATTGACCCGCCAAAAAAAGCTACGTTAAGGGCTGCTGCTGCTCCTTTTGTGTTGGCTGCAACTGCTGTCCTTACATTGGCTTTTGTTGCTGAGTACATCCCAATATAGCCGGCAGTGCCAGAACAGAGTGCACCGAGGGTAAAGGCTATTGCGGTGTCAACTCCAAGGCTAGCATACAGCGCGACAATACATATAAGACAAAAGATTGCTAGACGTTTGTACTCGCTGGCCATGAATACCATGGCACCGAGATGAATTTCGTCGGCAATTTCTTTCACCCTGCCTTCGCCGGATGGTGTTTTTACAATGTTGGCGTAGATCATAAAGGCAGCGACCATACCGAATGCACCAAAGGCGATTGGCAGAATTGCGTTTGTAAGCATAAAGATATCCTCTTAATTGAAAAAAAAGCGCTTTACTCGGTAAAAAAGAGAGGCACAAAACCGTCGCGTTTATAGCGGCTATAGGGCATAGTGTAAACCCAAGAATATCGGGGCTTTATTAGGCTTTGGCTCGGCGGAAATTGTATGTATTAGATACCATATTTTTAGACATTATTTATGCCGAACAAATATTGGTTATTTCGGGAGAGTGATTTAATTAGAGTGGTCAACAAGCCTTTAGTTAGAAAATTTGTATAGGGTGATGGTATGAAACACTTATCTATTTGCCGCCCAGATGACTGGCATCTGCACCTCCGTGATGGGAAAATGCTTGCGGCGGTAATTGATGATACCTCTCGCCACTTTGGCCGAGCGATTATTATGCCAAATTTGATTCCGCCAGTTGTGACTGGTGCTGATGCAGCGGCTTATCGTGATCGCATTCTGTTCTGTCTTAACCCCGAACATCATTTTACCCCGCTCATGACACTATACCTGACCGAAACCACTCAACCTCATGACGTGGCTGACGCGGCAAAGCGAGGGCTTGTTCATGCGGTCAAATTATATCCGGCGGGGGCAACTACAAATTCAGCATCAGGTGTACGTGACTTGGAAAAGGTGATACCGGTCCTTGAAATGATGGCTAGCATTGGGGTTCCGCTTTGTGTACATGGCGAGGTAACCGACCCGGAGGTTGATATTTTTGATCGGGAGTTGGTCTTTATTGAGACAGTTCTTGACCCCTTGCGTCGCCGCATTCCAGAATTACGAGTTGTGCTAGAACATGTAACTACCAGTGACGGCGTTGGATATGTCAAAAACGGCGGTCAAACAATTGCCGCTACAATCACTACGCACCACTTATTTATTAATCGTAATCATATTCTTGCCGGTGGGATCAGGCCGCATTATTATTGCCTCCCAGTAGCCAAGCGAGAAAGTCATCGTCGTGCTCTTGTTCGAGCAGCAGTATCTGGTGATCGAAGTTTTTTCCTTGGCACGGATAGTGCTCCGCATTTGGACACAACAAAACTGATGGCGTGTGGCTGCGCGGGTATTTACACATCGCCAAACACAATGTCCTGCCTCGCCCATATATTTGAAGGGGAAAGTGCACTTGATCGCCTGGAGGGCTTCACATCATTGCACGGGCCGGCCTTTTACCAATTACCAGTTAATAAGGAGCAAATAACTCTTGTAAAACAAAGTGAGCCTGTGACTTATCCCAAAAGTCGGGTTACCCCAGAAGGTGCGTTGACAATTTTTGATTGCGGATTTCCACTTTTTTGGGCTGTTAAATCTTAGTTATTCATCCGAAGGTGCTACAACTTTGTCTCACGAAGGCCGGCATTGGGGCGTATCGACTCTTTCGCTTTTGCTTCTCGTTGAGTGATGTAAACGGTTGAGGCAAAAATCACTGTCCCTCCAACCCAGGTCCACAAACCGGGCCATTCTGCAAAAACGATCCACGCCAGAAAAACTGCAAACGGCAATTTGATAAATTCCAATGGTTGCAGGGCGGTAATATCAACAAGCCGAAATGCGCGGGTAAAACATAGATGTGCAATCGTTGCAGTCAATGCCATCGCCCACAAATAGATCCAAGCCTCGAGCGTTGGCCATTGCCAAACGCTGATTGCTGGTATCAAGGCTAGCGGCGATTGCATGACAACCATCCATGTCACGATCGCCTCGGGTGTTTCGGTGGCTGTCAGCTTTTTTACAATCAGTGAAGCCATGGCAATCGAGAGGGTGCTAGCAAGGGCCATCATTGCGCCAAATGAAATTTCGGTAAAACCCGGTTGTAGAATTATGATCGTGCCGAAAAAACCAACGATAATTCCGGCAATCCGGCGTGCGCGAATGACCTCTCCAAGAAACAGAACCGCGCCAATGGTTACGAACAACGGTCCAGTAAAGCTTAGCGCGGTCACCTGAGCTAGGGGTATCAAGGTCAATGCGGTAAAGCCGGCAAACATACCACCTACATTGATTAGTGCTCTTAAGAAAAATAATTTTGGCTTATTCATGCGCACGCTAGACCAACCAGTATGCATGATTAACGGCATTAGTAACACGACCGCAAGCGCATTTCTGAAAAAAACTACTTCTACAACTGGCAGGCTGTTAGTAGAGAGACGAATAAAAACACTCATGCAAGCAAACAAAAACAAAGCCACAATCATAAGGATTGTTGCGCGCATTTGAGGTTTAAGGTTTTCAAAGGACGATGATAGTTTCATGTATTACCAATGGCGATGCTGATAAGCAACATATGGGTTTTTCGGCACTGGACTTGAATGCGAATTCACATTGAGACTAGGCGTGAAATGAGATTTACGTCAATGGGTGCTGATGCGAGATCATGTTTCGTTGCATTTTGTCGCCGCCCATTTTTCTAATGCGGCCACATAATCATCGTACTCATCGCCAACTGACGAATGTGCGACTAGTGCTCTCTCATAAACCCCAAGGGGTGTGGGTAGTTCAAAACTAAACCCAAGCAAGCCGTGCAAACAGCGCAAAATGGCAAAGGTGGGCGCAAAACCACAATCAGCAAGACAAAGTTGGTTTCCCATTAAAAGTGGGGATGGCTCAATCATCTGGCTAAACTGATCAAAGCGCTTTTGCAACAATGTGGCATTTTGGGCGATGAAGTTAGCACTGCGACTAGCCGGAGCAACCTGCGCAAAATAAGCTCGTAGAACAGGCTCGATACGAGTGTCGTGAAAGCGAGACAGCGCGCGTATGGTGGCTCGGTTTTGAATGTCTTTTGGCAGCATTGCTGGCTGGGGGTGGAGATCATTTATGTATTCGGCAATCGCGTCAGACTCCGCAAGGGTGAAGCCATCATGCACCAGAGCTGGAATGGTACCGGATGGGACAATGTTGCAATAGGCTGAACTGCCATAACCATCGGGTGGAGAAAGGGTAGTCCATTTCAGTCCCTTGTGACGGAGAAGAATGCGCGTTTTGCAGCCATAACTACTGACAGCAAGATCATATAGGAAGAGCATTGTGATGTATCTCCAACAAGTGTGAGATTAAACAAAAAAAGAGAGGCAAAATGTGCCTCTCTTTCGCAGATAACGACAGTGTGACCAATCAATTAGAAAGTTGCCATTTACGTCCAAGTTCGTCAAAAAAGCCGCGTTCGGTTTTCAAAGTGATCCAAGTGTTTACATAGTTAATCCATACCTGGTCGCCCTGTGGCAAAAGCATGGCAATCGGCGTTGGAGCCTTTGGAGCTGACACTGGAACAACCATCATTTGGGGATATTTCGCGACTAGCTTGTACGCTTCGACATTTGATGTGATATGAGCATCAGCGCGCCCTGCGAGTACTTCTTGAAAATCTCGGGCTGGAGCTTCCACGATTTTATATTTTGCATTTGGAAAAAACTGTTTGACCTGTTTTTCCTGTGTTGTTCCGAGGGTAGCGGCGACGGTTACAGTTTCTTTGTCCAAGTCACTCCAATCGGCATATTTGCCCGAATTCTTTTTCAGGGTCAGCGGCACTGTTGCCAAAGAAAAATAGCTATTTGAATACCCAGCCGCTTTGGCACGGCTTGGTGAAATTGAAGCTGAACCAGTCATGTGATATTTGCCAGAAGTTACACCACTGACCAATGTTTTCCAATCAGTTGGGACAAATTCAACTTTCACGCCAAGGTCTGTTGCAAGCGCGGTCATCACATCGATGTCGTATCCTGTATAGCTGTTATTCGCAGGGTCCTTCATTGTCATTGGGTTCCAATCACCAGTAGTGCCAACTTTCAGCACACCTCCAGACAGTATTTCACTCAGAACACTTGCAGCATTAGAGGGCACACTTATCGCAAAGATTGCAGTGGCCATGGTAAAGAACGCGGTCATCATTTTTATAAAGCGCATCGACAGTCTCCTTGGACTAGCTTATTTTGTTAGAGGTCTTTTCGACTATTCTGACTCTTAGATAAGCGATTGCTTCTGTAATGCAAGGTTTGAAGCAGGGTTACTACATCAATCTTATTGGGGGCTAGTCGCTGGCAGAGGAATCGGCTAAAAAACGAGACGTGATAACAGCGTTTAAAGATTAATTTTGTGATCTTGCTAAACAATAGCTTACCCGAGGAACATTATTTTTACAGGTAAACCCCGATATGACCAAACCGTCTACTCAGCCATTCATTCAGATCCAAAATGTGTCGAAATATTTTGACCAGTTCTGCGCACTTGACACGGTATCGCTTGATATAGCGCTGGGACAGAAGTTGGTTATTTGTGGTCCATCTGGGTCAGGAAAATCTACTCTGATTCGCTGTATCAATCGTCTGGAAATTCATGAAAAAGGTGAAATTTTTATCGATGGCAAAATTGTTGACGGTAGCCCGGCAGGCCGAAATGTGCTGCGCAATAATGTTGGTATGGTATTCCAGCAATTTAACCTATTTCCTCATTTGACCATTATTGAGAATCTAATGCTTGGGCCGTTACGGGCCCGTCATCTTCCTGAATCCGAAGCCCGCGATCTTGCTATGCAATATCTTGAGCGGGTTCGCATTCCAGAACAGCTTGATAAATACCCAGCTCAGTTATCAGGCGGCCAACAACAGCGGGTGGCGATTGCCCGTGCACTCTGTATGATGCCAAAGATTATGTTATTTGATGAACCAACATCAGCGCTTGATCCGGAAATGATTGCCGAGGTTCTGGATGTGATAGAAGAACTGGCAGATAGTGGCATGACAATGATTTGTGTAACCCATGAAATGGGCTTTGCGCGTCAGGTTGCAGATATGATGTTGTTCATGGACCATGGGAAGATTGTTGAGACCGGGCCACCAAAAACATTCTTTACCACGCCAAAAAGTGATCGTTGTAAATTATTCCTAAGTCAAATTCTAAGACATTAAAGGCGGTGAGGCTCTGCATATGAATTTGATAAAATCTCGTCTTTTCCAGTCAACATTCTGGTTTCGCCTTGCCGCGCTATTCAGCCTTTTCTTGCTTGGTGGGTGTGCTGATAATTGGGGATGGTATGTTGTGAATCCAGCAACCGAGACCGGCAGACAAAACCTGGCATTTCTGATTGATGGGCTATATTACACAATGGCTTTGTCAGTTACTGCCATTTCCATTTCAATATGTCTTGGCCTGATTGTAGCCTTGCCGGGCCTTTCGGTGCGGCGCATGCCAAAGACGATTAACCGCGTCTTTGTTGAACTTGTGCGAGCCATTCCTATCCTAGTGCTAATTTTGTGGGTCTATTATGGGCTGCCACAAGTTGCTGGTATTTCGATTTCGGTGTTCTGGGCGGGTGTGCTGGCTTTGGCCATTTCTGATAGTGCATTCCAGGCTGAAATTTTTCGGGCTGGCATTCAGTCGATTGATCGTGGGCAATATGAAGCGGCGCAATCAATCTCGCTTAATTACCGCAATACTATGCGTTATGTAATCTTGCCGCAGGCGATCAAGCGTATTTTGCCTGCTCTTGGTAACCAGCTTGTCTACATGCTGAAAATGTCGTCCCTAGTGTCAGTGATTGGAATGCAGGAACTTACCCGCCGTGCGAATGAACTGGTCGTTACTGAATATCGGCCATTGGAAATCTATACCATTCTTGTCCTTGAATATTTGGTGGTGATATTGATTGTCTCAGCTGGAGTGCGCTGGCTTGAGCGACGTCTTGATACAAGCTAGTAATGATAAAAAACTTCTATTAGGTTTCACAGTTGTCTTTCCCACAAAATTTGAGTTGAATGGTCTTACTTAACGAAGCGAAACTAATATTCGGAAAAATCGCATGGATGATTTGCTGCAAATAACGCATGAGCCGCACGGTATTTTGAGGTTGACGCTAAATGATCCGGCGCGGCGTAATGCCTTGTCTGAGGCTATGCTTGATCATTTGTGGGATGCTATTCAATTGGCAAGTAATGATGCCAGCGTGCGGGCTGTCATAATTGCGGCAAATGGCCCGGCATTTTGCGCTGGCCATGATTTAAAAGAGCTTACCGCAGCCCGTGCCAATGATGATAAGGGCAAGGCCTACTTTAATAAGCTGATGACCCGTTGTTCTTCGGTGATGCATGCCATTCTTCAGACGCCAAAACCGGTGATTGCTGAAGTGACCGCAACGGCAACAGCCGCGGGCTGCCAGCTTGTTGCTAGCTGTGATCTTGCCTTTGCGTCACCAAGCGCAAAATTTGCTACGCCCGGAGTTCATATCGGCTTATTCTGTTCAACGCCAATGGTGGCGTTGTCGCGCAATGTTGCGGCCAAACATGCGATGGAGATGCTTTTGACAGGTGACATGATAACCGCCGAGCGTGCCGCAGATATGGGATTGTTGAATGCGGTGATTGCTTCGGCTGACCTTGGAAATCATGTGACCAAAGTGGCGACAAAGATTGCCAGTAAATCAGCGGTTACACTGGCAACTGGTAAGGCTGCCTTCTACGCGCAGCGAGAATTATCAGTTGCTGATGCTTATGATTATGCAGCGCGGGTGATGGTTGAAAACATGCTGCATCGTGATGCCGCCGAAGGAATTACCGCCTTTATCGAAAAGCGTGATCCGAAATGGTAAAGTGAATGGCTGTTTTTTTAGGGGGTAAATACGAATGACCAATCCATATGATGTTGGACTCGACCAAAATCCGGCCAACTATCAACCTCTGACGCCGCTTACATTTTTGGAACGCGCAGCCCTTGTGTTCCCAGAACATACGGCCATTATTCATGGTGACTTGCGGCGTGATTATGCGGGTCTTTATTCACGGTGCCGCCAATTTGCCAGTGTGCTTGATAGCGCTGGTCTGGGGCCTGGCGACACGGTGTCTGTGATGCTGCTCAATACGCCAGCCATGATCGAGGCGCACTACGGAGTACCCATGGCGGGGACGGTTCTGCATTCGTTGAATACACGGCTTGACGCGGCCACTATTGCATTTCAATTGGATCACGCCGAAGCCAAAATTGTGATCACCGATGTTGCGCTATTGCCCCGGATGCGAGAAGCATTAGCAAGGGCTGAGGGTGCTCCGCGCCTGATTGTATACGATGATAAGGAGTATGATGGGCCGAGACCAGCCTACGATGAAACTGAATATGAAGCCTTTTTAGCTCATGGTGATGCTGGTTTTGAATGGAAAATGCCGGCCAATGAATGGGATGCAATCTCCATCAATTACACATCTGGCACAACTGGTGATCCCAAAGGCGTAGTGTATCATCACCGTGGTGCCTACTTGCTGGCACAAGGAAATGCCCTCACCGCCTCAATGAAAAAACAGGCTATTTATCTTTGGACTTTGCCAATGTTCCATTGTAATGGATGGTGCTTTCCCTGGACGATTTCAGCCCTTTCCGGCACGCATGTTTGCCTTCGTGATGTGCGCGCCGACGATATTTGGAAAGCGATTCTGGAACACCATGTTAGCCATATGTGCGGAGCACCAATCGTGATGTCGATGGTAGTATCAGGCAAGCCTGAAAACGCTAAGCTGGATTATGAGGTTGAGTTTTTCACCGCCGCTGCCCCGCCCCCCGAAGCGGTATTGGCCGCGATGAAGGATGCTGGATTTAACGTCACGCACCTATATGGTTTGACTGAAACTTACGGTCCATCAGTGGTCAACGACTGGGATCCAAACTGGGATACGCTGGATAATGGACAACAGGCTGCCTTGAAAGCTCGGCAGGGGGTTCGCTACCTAGCGCTAGAAGGGCTTGATGTCGTTGATCCGCAAAGCTTGGCACCGGTTCCACGTGATGGAGCCAGCATTGGTGAGGTTGTGATGCGCGGTAATGTCGTCATGAAGGGCTATTTTAAAAATGCTGCCTCGACCAAACGTGCGTTCGCTGGGGGTTGGTTTCATTCAGGTGATCTTGGCGTTGTGCATCCTGACGGCTATATCCAGTTGAAAGACAGATCCAAAGACATCATCATTTCAGGTGGTGAAAATATCTCATCCATCGAGGTAGAGGACGCGCTTTACAAACATCCAGTGGTGGACGCGGTTGCCGTCGTGGCTATGCCACATGAAAAATGGGGTGAAACGCCATGCGCCTTCATTGAATGTGTCAATGGAGAAAGCACGACTGGTGATGAACTGCGCGAATGGTGTCGGCAAAACCTAGCTGGCTTCAAGGTGCCAAGTGAATTTCGCTTTGAGCCAATTCCAAAAACCTCGACCGGAAAAGTGCAAAAATTTGCCCTTCGTCAGCGGATTCTAGACAAAGGTTAGTCGCGTTAGGCTGTTCGCTCTGACGACTCGAAGTAAATGATTGATTTCGTATTAACTGGCTCCCTTGTTTTTGTTTGGGACAGCACCCATATCCGATCAGCGCGTTAATAGGTTAGGTGTTCGTTAACTTTGGGATGGCGATGTCAGGTCCTATTCATATTCACTGGTTTCGTCAGGACCTAAGACTTGCTGATAATCCAGCTTTATCGGAAGCGGCGTCAGTTGGTGAGGTGCTTCCGGTTTATATTCTTGATGACATTCATTCAGGCAAGCACCGTATGGGCACCGCAAGCCGTTGGTGGCTGCATCATTCCTTGATTGCGCTAGATCGGGCCCTAGGCGGCAAGTTAGTAGTATTGGCCGGTGATCCTGCCAAAATCCTTCCCAATCTCGCCGTGGCCGCCTCTGCCACAGCCATTTACTGGAACCGTTCGTATGAGCCGTGGCGTATCACGCGTGATGCCAGGATCAAGGCGCAATGCGCGGACCGAGGGCTGAAGGTTCAAAGTCATAATGGGTCGCTCTTATGGGAGCCTTGGGAGGTGCTGAAAAAGGATAGAACGCCTTATAAGGTTTTTACTCCCTTTTATCGGCGTGGCTGTCTTGCAGCCGCTCTGCCACGTCGCCCATTGCCAGTTCCGCCTCGTCTAAATATCGCGGAACTGGATAACCATATTGAGGGTGCAAGAGCCATTAACAAGCTGGCATTATTACCGAAAAATGATTGGAAAGATGGGCTTGCCGCGACTTGGTGCATTGGCGAGACGGCAGCTCATGACCGGCTACACGCCTTTCTCGACGATGGGCTGCATGGCTACAGGAATGACCGCAATTATCCAGCCAAGCAAAGTGTATCGCGCCTATCTGCTTATTTGCATTGGGGTGAAATTTCGCCCAATAGCGTTTGGTACGCCGTTAAGGACCGAATGGATGCAGGCTTTGGTCACGATGGTGACTGTGATCATTTTTTGTCTGAACTTGGCTGGCGTGAATTTTCTTACTCCCTTTTATATCACTTTCCGAAGCTGCCCAGCAAAAACCTAAACCCGCGGTTTGATAGCTTTGACTGGTGTGATGATCCGATGCTCCTAGATTGTTGGCAAAAGGGACGAACTGGCTACCCAATTGTTGACGCTGGCATGCGTGAGTTGTGGCAAACCGGCTATATGCATAACCGCGTGAGGATGATTGTTGGATCATTTCTGGTAAAAAATCTGCGTTTGCACTGGCATCACGGTGAAGCATGGTTTTGGGATTGCCTAGTTGACGCTGACCTGGCGAATAATAGTGCTGGCTGGCAGTGGATTGCTGGTTGCGGTGCGGATGCCGCTCCTTACTTTCGCATTTTCAACCCAATTACCCAAGGCATAAAATTTGATGCTGATGGTGATTATATTCGGCGTTACCTTCCCGAACTTGCCAATCTTCCCGATGCCTATCTATGCAAACCTTGGGAGGCGCCGAGCGATATATTGGCGAACGCTGGAGTACGAATCGGTGAGACTTATCCAAAGCCTGTTGTAGATGTAAAGGCATCGCGAGAGGAAGCATTGGCAGCTTTTTCGGCATTACGTAACGGATCATGAAAACGCTTCGCCTTATTCTCGGGGACCAGTTGAGTTTCAATCTGCCAACATTGCGGGATATTGACCCTGCAAAGGATATTGTGCTGATGGCCGAGGTAATGGCTGAAGTCACCTACGTTAAACACCACAAACGTAAGATTGCCTTTGTGTTCTCAGCAATGCGCCATTTTGCCAAATCGCTTGAGGATAATGGATTAAAGGTTTCCTATAGGCAGCTTGATGATTCTGAAAATGCTGGGAGCCTTGCAGGTGAAGTTGCGGTTGCAATTGATGTTTTTGGCCTTGATCGCATTGTTGTAACCGCGCCCGGTGAGTATCGGCTGGCGGAAGACATGGCTGGCTGGCAAAAACAGTTCAATCTGCCTGTTATAATCCTGCCAGATACGCGGTTTTTATGCAGCCTTGATGAATTTGCGATTTGGGCTGATGGTCGCAAATCCCTGCGGATGGAGTTTTTTTACCGGGAAATGCGGCGTCGTTATGATATTCTTATGGAGGGCGATGCACCCATTGGCGGCAAGTGGAATTACGATTCTGATAACCGGCAGCCACCAAAAGCCGGATTACACATTCCACCCCCAAGCCATTTCAAACCAGATGCTATCACAGACGAAGTTTTGGAGCTTGTTCAGACAAAGTGCGTTGACCACTTTGGCAAGCTTGCAGGATTTGATTTTGCAGTTACCCGTGATCATGCTCTTGCGGTCTTAAACAGATTCATCACTGAAAAGCTTCCACAGTTCGGCACCTATCAAGATGCCATGATTACTGATGAGCCGTGGATGTACCACAGCCATATCGGTATTTATATTAATGCGGGTATGCTGGAGCCGCTTGAGGTGATTGCGGCTGCCGAATCTGCCTATCACAGTGGCGCTGCACCACTGAATGCGGTAGAAGGATTTATCCGGCAAATTCTTGGTTGGCGCGAATTTGTACGCGGCCTTTACTGGCTAAAAATGCCATCCTATGCGACGGCGAACTTCCTAGACGCTAACCGACCCCTCCCAGATTTCTTCTGGAGTGGTAAAACTGATATGAAATGCCTTGCCCAATCTATTCAGCAAACTGATGCGCTATCTTATGCGCACCACATCCAACGACTTATGGTGTTGGGGAATTTTGCGCTCCTTGCTGGCCTGTCGCCAAAAGAGGTGAATGAATGGTTTTTGATTGTTTACGCCGATGCCTATGAATGGGTTGTGCTGCCAAATGTGTCGGGCATGGCATTATTTGCCGATGGCGGGCTTCTGGCCAGTAAGCCTTATGCGGCAGGGGGTGCCTATATCAACCGCATGTCGGATTATTGTAAAGATTGTCACTACAAGGTGGCAGAAAAAGCCGGTCAAGATGCCTGCCCGTTCAACTATCTGTATTGGAATTTTCTTGCTCGAAATCGTAAGAAAATTGGCGATAATCCTCGACTTGGGATGATTTACCGGACATATGACCGGATGAGCCCGGAAAAAAAGGCGTCTGTCACGATAGATGCCGATCGGTTTTTGACCGGATTAGCCTGACCAGGGATGTTTACACTAACTTGTTAGGCAATTGTAACAAATATGGTTTTTGATTACGTTACACGATTTTAAAATAGATGAGATGGCGGGGTATCAAGATGAGGCGCGGACAAAGACCAACAGTGGTCGGAGTATTAGGTAAAGGATTATTAAGATTATTGCTTGCCGCGGGTGTTCTAATTACATTGTTTGCTGGACTCTCTGCCTGCACCAAAAGAGATGTCACGCATCTCGCAGAACGGAGACCTACCCTCGCTCTGGAACAGTTCTTTGAGGGAGAGAGTGTTGCTTATGGTATTTTTGAAGATCGCTTTGGCAATTTGCGACGTCAGTTCCGGGTAAACTTGCAGGGCACCGTTACCGGCAATCGATTAGTTCTTGACGAACAATTTCTATATGAGGATGGCGAAAAGGCCCAGCGTGTCTGGACCATTGATAAGCTTGATTCCGGTGATGATGGCACAGTCCGATATGAGGGACAGGCTAGCGATGTTGAAGGGCGGGCCAATGGGCGCGTTTCGGGCAATGGTTTGAACTGGCGCTATGATGTGGTTCTTAAGATGGATGGACGAGAATTAGAGGTTCATTTTGATGATTGGATCTATCGGCAAAGTGACGATGTTGCTATTAATCGAGCTTACGTAAGCAAATTCGGCGTTGAAATTGGTTCAGTCACAATTGTATTTTTGCGTGGCAAAGCAGCCGCCGCGGTTGCCCCGCTTAACCTTGATCAATGGGCTTC
Organism: SAR116 cluster bacterium AG-325-I21; assembly: GCA_003282865.1. Taxonomy (GTDB): domain Bacteria; phylum Pseudomonadota; class Alphaproteobacteria; order Puniceispirillales; family Puniceispirillaceae; genus UBA3439. The sequence goes on from QBYK01000007.1 coordinate 53,615, forward strand.
GCAGTAGGAGATTTTTTGGCAAATGGCATCCTATCCGCGCATGAAGCTTTTGTCGTTTTTTCTGGAAATTATGCCCCTTGCCGGATTTTTTGTGGGGTTTGAGCTTTATGGCCTGTTTGCTGCTGCGGTGATCTCTGTAGTGCTTGGCGTGATCGTTATGGGCGTGAACTGGATCAAAACAGGCCGGCTTGCCAGATTTGCGTTATTTTCAATCGTCATGTCGGCCGGGTTTACGTTTGCTGCCCTCTATTTTAACGCCGCTATTTTCATTAAAGTCCAACCAACGATTTTTAACGGACTTTTTGCGGCTGTCCTGCTGGGAGGATTGCTTGTAAGGAAAGCCATGATGCGCGAATTTTTTGGCACACAATTCCAGCTCACGCCGCCAACATGGTTCTTGCTTAGTCGCCGTTGGGGGTTGTTTTTCTTTTGTCTTGCCATTGCAAATGAGCTTGTCTGGCGCAACGCAAGTGATGCTGATTGGGTGGCGTTTAAAACCTTTATTGCGGCTCCCGCCAGCGTGCTGTTCATGATGGCACAATTGCCTCTAACCCTGAGAGGCAGGATTACGAATGATAGACCCGTTCAGGAATAGCCTTCGGGTTTGGAAAGGCGCAGTTAGAAGTCGATAGGCTTCCCGTCATAGGCAAAAAAGCCGCCACTATCCCTTGCTGATAAGCGGTTAAGAACAGCCCATAGCTGGTCAGCGCTTTCATCCGCGCGTTTCAATTGCCCGTCGGCAACCTGCGAACGATATGGTTTTGATAGATCGGTTTCAACCGTGCCTGGATGCAAGGTCACAATTTTTGCCTGATCATTATAGCGTGCTAACTCGATAGAAAGGGTGCGCATATATTGATTTAACGCCGCCTTGCTGGCCCGATAACTATACCAGCCTCCGAGCTGGTTATCGGAAATTGAGCCAACGCGGGCTGATAGGCTAGCCACGGTTACTGGATGAGCCCGGCGCAGCAAAGGCCACAGTGATTTTAGAAATAGCACCGGTCCCATTGCATTGATTTGATAGAGATGCAACATTGCTTCTGCTTCCAACGCACCAACCCGCTTTTCGGGTTGAATTTCTCCGTCATGCAAAACGCCAGCTGTTACGATAACACGATCGATATGCGGTGCGGCAGCAAGAATGGCCTCGCCGGTACTGGCAATTTGATCTGAGTTCAAAAAATCCACGTTAAACCATTGGATGTTTGCTGATGGTGGGAGTTGGCGAAAACCTTTACAATCTTGTGAATTGCGTGCAGTAAGATACAGTTTTGTTGCGCCAGCGCGGAGGGCGTGATGTGCGAAAGCAAGCCCGAGGCCGCGGCCAGCTCCTTGAATGACAATATGCATCGGCAGTTCTATCCTTAGTGTCGACTGTAACGAATTGAGGCGTCATGTCGCAGTTGTTTGGTTAGAGATAAGTCACCACATCTCGATATGCAACAACAAGAGTCCAGAACGGATTGGAAAATGAAGAACAAACGATATTTTCGAAGAGGGGTTTTAGCGGTGATGGGTTGGCTTGTTTGCGCTTCGGCATTTGCAGGCGATCTTGTGATGCCAGATCCGTCTATAGCCCCCGCCGAGGTTGTTGCTATCCAACTTATGGGGCTTAAGAATAACGATCTTGTTGAGACGGATTTTGGAATTCGCCAGACATGGAATTTTGCGCATCCCAAAAATCGTAACTTTACCGGTCCGTTTCCTCGCTTTGCTCAGATGCTAAAAGGTCCAGGTTATTCCGTGCTGTTAAATCATAAATCGCATGAGGTTCGGAATGGCTCGGGGGCATCAAAAGGCAAAACAAGTGATGAAGAGACCAGAAGGCAATTTGATGTATTTATGGAAACTGCGAAAGGTGATATTTTGTATCTGTCTTGGATCGTGCAAAAGGTTGCGACGGGCCAATTTAAAGATTGTTGGATGACTGTTTCCGTTTCCGCACCGCGGCCTTTAGGCCAATCAGGATAGTGTTAAGAATGGTCTAATTCGGCCTGACGTGATCGTCGCAATGCAAATAATCCCGATCCCACAATTATGACACCACCGATAATAAGCATCGGATCCAGTTCATCGGCAAAAATAAAAATGCCGATGCTGGATGAAAAAACCAGTTGCAAATAAGTGAAGGGTTGGATCGTTGTCGCCTTTGTAGAATCCAGTGCTCTAATCAAAAGGTAATGCCCCCCAGTTCCAGTAAGGCATAATAGGCCCATCAAGACCCAATCCATGCCAACTGGTGGGTGCCAGAAAAATGGGCCAACACATATCATCGCAAGACCGCCAGCAATGGCAGTCCAGAAAAAGCTGGTGAGGGCCGGATCATTGCGCGCGGCAAATCGGGTCATTAGGCCATATGATGCCATCATGAAAGCGGCTAGTACGGGCATGATGCTAGCACCACTAAACATCCCCGACCCAGGACGTAAAATTAACAACACGCCAGAAAATCCAACAAGAACAGAGATCCATCGTCGCCAACCAACCGCCTCTCCGAGGATAGGCACTGCAAGGGCCATAATCATCAGCGGATAGCTGGCAAATATTGCATGAAAATGAACCAGGCCAACCATGGTAAAGCTGAAAATGGCAACACATATTTGGGCAACGAGTACTACTCCCCGTCCAATTTGCAGTAGAATTTGATTAGTGCTTGCAATGGCTCTGATACCGCCTTTCTGGTTGGCGCTATAAGCAAGCACAAAACACATGAAAAAAATGTAACGGATTGTGACCACAGTGATCACATTACAACTTTCCGCTAGATAGCGTGAAAGTCCGTCCTGAATTGCAAAAACAACTGTTGTGGCTATCATCAGCAGTATGCCAAGGCGCGGATTGTCTTGCATGAAATTATGTTACCTTTTTTCTCAATCAGATCCAGCCGTTGCGTTTCGTTTCAGGGGCCCAAACACAGGGCGGGCAAAAGAAGCTCTGGAGAGATGTATAAACAAGTTAACTTATAATAAATATGAGGTTTTGGACCTTTAAAACGTTGCCAGCCTTTTAGGCTTTTATCTTTTTTATAAAGACCATTTAATTGGTGGTATGTTGTGACTTACCAAATAATCATTGGCCTTAGAAAACGGCTTGCTGCCAAAAAAACCATTATGCGCTGATAATGGCGATGGATGCGCTGACATTATGATCCTGTGCCGGTGTGGGTCAACTCTCGAGCATTTTTGTTGGGCTTTTTTACCCCAAAGAAGAAACACAAGATTATCACACGCGCTATTCAATTGGCTAATTGCTGCATCCGTAAAGCATTCCCATCCTTTTCCGACATGTGCACCAGCCTTCCCATGCTCAACCGTAAGTATACTATTCAGCATTAAAACACCCTGCTTTGCCCAAGTTTCAAGATTACCATGACAAGGCGGAGGCGTTCCGAGATCAGCGCTCATCTCCTTGTAAATGTTTTGCAATGATGGAGGTGGAGAAATGCCGTCGCGAACTGAAAAGCTTAACCCGTGTGCTTGGTTAGGGCCGTGATAAGGATCTTGCCCTAGGATTACTACTTTCACCGCATTGAAGGGCGTTAAATTAAATGCTGAGAAAATGTCAGCGCCGGCCGGGTAGATCAATTTACCAGCAGCTTTTTCTTCACGCAGGAATTGGCTCAAGGTTGCCATGTATTCGGCTGCAAATTCCTTTGCAAGCATTTCTTTCCAACTCGTCTCAATCGATACTTCGCGCACACGTTAACCCCATCATAGACGGACCGCTTCAGGTAATCAGAAAATTTTTTTGTCCATACAGGGGTGAAGCAACGTCGCCTACTGGCTGATGTGTTATTGCCCTTCGAAGGTGTCTACTCTGCGGCGGCCGAAATGTTTTGTGAAGTAACGTGTTGGCAAATGGACTTAATTTTGTCGTGAGCTGCGGCAAGTTTTACAGTTTTTTCGTCAGCAAGGCCAGTCGCGTCAACGATGTTGATTTCCGAGCAGCCAAGAAATGCAAGAATGTGCTGTAAAAACCCCGTAGCAAATTCATCGCTAGCTCCAGCTAACGTGTGATTAGATGTCAGAATTACAAGCGCCTGCTTACGATATGTTGGTTTCGGCATTGATAGTGCGGTTGCTCCGTCAACATTATTGCGACAAACCATGTCAACCCATGCTTTCAGGGCTGCAGGGATGCTAAAGTTGTAAATGGGAACGGCGAACACAACGATATCAGCGCGCTCTACTTCGGTCTTGAGGGCGTCTGACTGCGCTAAAATTGCGCGATCTTCAGAAGAGCGGGAGCTTGTGGTCTCAAGACTTGCCTCACGCCAAGCACTGTTGACATGCCCAACACCCGCCTTTAAGTCACGCAAAATAATCTCAGCATCGGGAATGCCAGCGTGCAACTGTGCTATCGCCTCATCCGCGAGGAGGCGGCTAACTGAACCCGTCTGTCGCATACTAGAATCGATGCGTAAAATTACTAGCTGATCGTCATTCATATTGCAATCTCTACCGCCCACAATCACTCTATTCGTAGAGTAGGCCCGGAAAATAATGGCTGTGGAAGGGGGGAGGTCTTCCACAGCCTTCTCGTTTTATTCTTCCACACATTAGAAATAAAGAGCTAATCAAGAAAAATATATTTCTAATTAATGGAAAAATAAACTATGGTCTTTTTATGAGCCAGATTGAAGAATTGCGAGCATTTGTGCTTATTGTCGAGACGGGCAGCTTAACCCAAGCTGCTGATCGTATGGGAATTGCCGTGTCTGCGGTAAGCCGGCGCCTGCGTGACCTTGAACTGCGGCTCGGCGCCGCCTTGATACAACGCTCTACTCGGCGTCTTTTTTTGAACGAAACAGGCCAGCAATTTTATGAACGAGCAAAAAGTATTCTGCTATCGCTAGAGGATGCGGAACAGGAAGTACAAAATGCTGGTGGGGCACTAAGTGGCGTTTTACGCGTGAGTGCACCTCTCTCCTTTGGCATTGCCCATATGTCGACAGCGATGGCGCAGTTCATGCATACACACCCAGAAATTCATATCGAAATGGACTTGAGTGATAAACGTGTTGATATGATCGCCGAGGGGTTTGATGTTGCCATCCGTATTGGAAACCTGACAGATTCGAGCCTTATTGCTAAAAAGATTTCTTCAGTAAGCGTTGTGCCAACTGCCGCTCCGGGCCTAATTGCCCAATGGCCGCAATTGGAGCACCCTGATGATTTGGTGAAGATGCCAGCCCTAGCTTATGGTAATGATAGAAGTCAGCATGATTGGTATTATACGGGGCCAGATGGTGAGTCTGGCAGCCTAAATATTACCCCGCGCATGTCTGCAAATAATGGTGATGTGCTGCGAGATCTCGCAATTGCCGGCTTGGGAATGGTCTCATTACCAACGTTTTTGCATTATGAGGCTATTAATAAGGGTTTGTTGAAGCCGCTATTTCCCGCTTATCAATGGAGTGGGTTTGATATTTTCATTGTATATCCTAAAACAACCATCTTGCCAAAACGCACCCGAGTATTTGTTGATTTTATTGCTGGTCTTTATGGTAAGACGCCCTATTGGGAGGATATCAATGGACTAGCTCTAACGGGATAATTTTTTCACAATCGCGCGGCATTTCGTTGACAAATGACTGTCAGCAAGTAATTGGTCTCACCCATGCTAAAAATTCGAAATTTATCCTTTTCCAGTGGAGGCAAACCACTTTTCGAAAACGCCTCTGCGGTTATTCCTACCGGACACAAGGTCGGTATTGTTGGGCGAAATGGCACAGGCAAAACGTCTTTGTTTCGCCTGATTCGAGGCGAATGGGTAGCCGACTCAGGTGAGATTGATTATCCACCGCACTTCCGAGTTAGTGGAGTTGATCAAGAAGCCCCTGCGAATGATGTCAGTCTTTTAGATACAGTGCTGACCGCCGATATTGAGCGCAGTCATTTAATGGCCCAAGCTGAAACTGCAACAGAACCCGACCGCATTGCTGATATTCACACACGTCTTGCTGATATCGATGCCTATTCAGCCGAGTCAAGAGCTGCTTCAATTCTATCTGGACTTGGTTTTAACGCCTTGGCTCAAGTTAGGGCTTGTCACGAATTTTCGGGCGGCTGGCGGATGCGTGTGGCCCTTGCGGCTGTATTGTTTTCCCAGCCCGACTTGCTGTTGCTTGATGAGCCCACTAACTATCTTGATCTGGAGGGTGTGGTTTGGCTTGAAGCGTTTTTGGCCAAATATCGGCATACCGCTCTTGTGATTTCTCACGATCGACAATTATTAAATCGATCAGTGACTGGTATCCTGCATTTGACCAATTTTAAACTTACCCATTATAAGGGCAGCTATGACCAGTTTGACACCGAACGCCGGATTAAGCTTGAACAGCAACAATCAATGGCGCTCAAACAAGAATCGCAGCGCAAACATATCAAATCTTTTGTTGACCGTTTTCGTTACAAAGCGTCAAAGGCACGCCAGGCACAGTCACGTTTAAAGCAATTGGAAAAGATGAAGCCTATCCTTGCGTTGTCTGAACAGGCTGTGGCCCCTTTCCGCTTCCCGGCCCCTCAAGAGTTACCGCCGCCGTTATTGGTGCTTGAGAACGTGGATGTTGGATATGACAAAAAACCAGTTCTGCGCAAATTAGATTTGCGCCTCGATACTGATGACCGAATTGCCCTTCTGGGGGCCAATGGTGAGGGCAAATCCACCCTATCAAAGCTATTCGCCGGCCGGCTCCAACCTCTATCCGGAAACATTGTGAAATCCAGCAAATTACGAATTGGTTTTTTTGCCCAGCACCAATTGGATGAACTTGTCGCTGGTGAGAGCCCTTATCAGCACATGCAGCGCCTGCGTCCGAAAGAATTGCCAACGCAGCTGCGGGCCCGACTAGGCGGTGCAGGGTTTGATGCTGATATTATTGATAATCCGGTTGAGCGCCTGTCAGGTGGACAAAAGGCTCGCTTGTTGATGGTTATGGCCACCATTGATGCGCCGCACATTCTAGTTTTTGATGAGCCAACAAACCATTTGGATATCGAGAGCCGTGAGGCACTAATCCATGCGTTGAATGCTTATGAAGGAACGATAATCCTGGTCAGCCACGACTCCCACCTTGTTGAAACTGTGGCTGATCAGTTATGGATTGTTCAGGATGGGTTGGTGACGCCATTTGACGGAGATATGGCTGATTATCAGCGGCAATTATTAGCTAGGCCTGCGATCGATATAGTTGCTGGCCAGCGTAAAAAATCTAAATCGATGAGGTTGGACGCTAAATTGCAATCTTCAGGGCGCGAGCGCCGTCAGGATCTAAGCCAATTGCGAGCCAAGGTTAAAAGCGTAGAAAAGGCACTGGGGGTGCTGGAAACTGAGAAAAAACAGACCGAAGTTGATATGGCCAAACCTGGATTTTACGATAGCGAAAACTCTCAGAAAATTGCCGAGGTCTCGATCAAGCTTGCCAAAATTGAGGCCGCTATTATTCAAGCTGAACAAGACTGGCTGGTCGCAGAAGAAGCGCTTGATACCGCGCATCAGGCTCTTTTACAATGAGTCCTTCCCAAACAAAGCTTGTTTTATAATTCGACGATCAGATTTTGGATAAAATGAAATTTTCAATCAGCAACATACGTCTCAGCTTCTTGTGTATAGCATGGATTGCCGCAGTGGTGCAGGTTGTTGGTGGCACGCCATCGACAAATGCTCAATCTATTAATTTTTCAAATATCGGTGTAATAAATCTGGGGGTATTTGCCTTTGTTGGCTTCGCAATTCTTACAGTTAGCCGCTTACGACATGACTCAATGCTTATTATAGCATTGTTAATTTTTGTTTGCTGGGCGCTTCTTGATCATTTTCCCGATAGGAATGAGTGGCTAGAGGGTGGCCGCTACGTGCTAATTTTTACGGCGCTTTTACCAACAATGGCCTTGGTGAGGGCAACGGCATCGCTTATGCCGTCGGTTCATCGCACGCAAAAGGCGTTAGCCCAATTACCGGCCTCTGCGACATCAGGGGGGTTCCATTTGGCAGCGAATATTTTTGGCGGGGTTATAAACACGGGTGCGCTTGCTCTACTTTCGACAGCTGTGCCAAAAAATGCCAGCAAGGCGCGTCGCAAGATTGCAGCTGAAGCTGCCCTCCGTGGCATGGTCACGGCGGCGGCGTGGTCGCCTTTTTTTATTGCCTTTGCGATTGGACAAGGCTTTGTTGGTAAACAGGATTCATGGACGGCTATTGCCATTGGTGGATTCACTGCCATTCTGTTTGCAGCGGTTTCTCTTCCGGTATTTAATCGGTCTTTTTCCTTCGCACAACTCAGGATGACATTTCACTGTCTAAAGCCGATTTTATTAAGGCTCTTGATCGTACTGGGAGTCGTGCTTTTGTCGGCATTTTTGTTTAATTTTACTGCGCTTTCGGCAGTGGTCGTAATGATGCCAATCCTGGTAGCGTTGCAGTTTATCCGTTATCCTGCACAAATTAAACTTATAATTGGTGAAACTGCGACCAATATGAGAACGATTGCTGATGATATTTTGATAATAAGTATGGCAATGCTAATTGGATATTTTGCCACACGTACGGGTGCATTTACCGCACTTTTTGTCAGTTTATATGGCGGTACTATCTCAGGCTGGTTCGCATTGATTGCGACGCCTCTCGGGATGATGCTTGCATCAATTTTTGGAGTTCATCCTGTAATTAGCAGTACTGTGTTTTTGGCAGTCTTCAGCAGTGGTCATGCCGATGTTCACCCCGCCCTATTGATGCAGGCGCATCTAATTGGGTGGGGAGCGGGCACGATGAGTTCTGTTGCCTCACTTTCAGTTATCATGGGAGCGAGTTTATTTCGAGTGCGATCGCGCGATTTGGTTTTAGGTGTGAATTTATTCGCGGCATTCTGCTATGCACTAGTTGGTGGCATTGCATTGAGCTTTATCAACATAATGATCTTTTAATAGTTATTATAATTGAAGACATTGAGCAGTGGAAATTAGGGAAATCTCAAATATGACCAATCAGCCTTCTAAGATAAAAAAATCAATTACTGTGATTGGCGGTGGCATTGTTGGCGTTGCGGCAGCTTTAAAATTGCAGCTTGATGGCCACAAAGTTCGTTTAATCGATCGCAAGGAGCCTGGCCGTGAAACTTCTTATGGCAACGCTGGCGTACTTTCAGACTCGTCGGTTTATGTGTTAAATAATCCGGGCCTTTTGAAGGCGTTACCTCGTCTGCTACTTAACCAATCAAATGGGCTGCGTTACAATCCACTTTTTGTCCTCAAAAGGCTCGGCTGGGTGGTGAGGTTCCTCTCACATTGCCTCCCATCACATGCACGCCACGCCGCTGTATCTTTGCGCTCCTTGTTGGTTTTATCATTGGATCAGCATAAAAAATGGATCAAGGATGCCGATGTCGGTCATTTACTGCGCCAAGGTGGCGGATGGTTAAAGTTGTTTCGTAGTAAAGAATCTTTTGCCAGATATAATACTGAAATGAGCGTTATGCGAGATGTTGGGGTAAAATTCACGGTCTTTGGTCGAGAACAAATCCGACAGATTGAGCCTAGCCTAGCCCCCATCTACTACAAAGGTGTTCTGATGGATGAAACCTGTTCGGTCTCCAGTCCCGCTGATTTAACCGATGCATACTTGGCCATGTTTGTTGCTTCGGGAGGTGCTGTGGAACGAGCCCGTGTAATTGGTCTCTCACACGATGATGGTGGCTGGCAAGTGCGATGTGAGAATGGGCTGCATCAAAGTGAAAATGTGGTGTTGGCGGCTGGCGCCTGGTCTGCTGAAATCGCTGGTTGGCTTGGATATGATATTCCGATG
>QBYK01000008.1 GCA_003282865.1 SAR116 cluster bacterium AG-325-I21
GGCAATGTCACAACATCAGAAGTTCGCAAGGCATCGGCATAAAACTGATTAATAGCTGTTTTACCCAAACCCAGATGCTGATTAATCTGCCTAGGCACGAGTGTAAACCAAAAGCCATTTTCTGGCTCGTTCTCTGGAACAAAATAACCTTTTACACCAGGCCGTCGTAAAATTCCCACCACCGATGTTTTGCCATCGATCCGCGAAAAAACCCGCTTTGCCGGGTCTCGGTAATCTTCTGAAACCCAGCCTCGATTAATAAGAATAATCCGACCATCGTCAAGCAACAATGGTGTTACCACATGAAAGCCAGCATTACCCTCATAGGTCCGGCCAGTTAATAAGGTTTCCTTGTCATGCTGAAACACTCCGTCTAGAGCAAGACTGCTAAATTCTAGATCATCCAGTTCAGCATTAGCTGCAGGAATGGCAATAGCATCAGCCGCTGAGCGTGCTTCAAAGCTAGAAATCAGATCATTCTTCCATTGCAGACGCTGAAGCTGCCATGACCCAAGACCGATCAACGTCAACAACGCTGGCAGAGTTACAATCGTCAACCAAAGGAATGGGCGAAACTTCATTTTCATACCTCATGGCTTAGCCATGTAAAAAAAAGGGCATGTATAAGGGGGCAATAACGTTTGAATTCTGGGAGCGCCAGAACCCAATTTCCCTTCTAATAAGCCTTGGGCTAACTGCCTGTGGCATTAGACGGCAATCAACCACCCCACCAATAGACGGCGGCAAAAAGGAACAGCCATACAACGTCAACAAAATGCCAATACCATGCTGCCGCTTCGAAACCGAAATGCTGTTCTGCCGTGAAGTGACCAGCCCGGCCACGCAGCCAGCACACCGCCAGAAATAAAGTCCCAACAAGGACATGGAAGCCGTGAAAGCCAGTCGCCATGTAGAAAACTGACGGATAAATACCGTCGGTAAAGCCGAAAGGTGCATGGCTATATTCAAGCGCCTGCAGAGCCGTAAAAAGGGCTCCAAGAACAATAGTTAGGCCAAGGCCCATCATAAAATCCTTGCGGTTATCATGTTGCATAGCATGATGCGCCCAGGTCACCGTACAACCTGACAAGAGCAGCACCAGCGTGTTGATCAGAGGCAAGTCAAATGGGTCAAAGGTTGTGATGCCCTCTGGCGGCCACACCCCTTCATTCGGATAAAACGCACGGTCAAAAAACGCCCAGAAAAAAGCCACAAAGAACATAACCTCAGAGGCGATAAACAACATCATGCCATAGCGCATGCCTATCTGCACAATCGGAGTGTGGTGCCCTTGGTATTCCGCCTCGCGGATAATATCACGCCACCACATGAACATGGTTGCAAGCACCAGCATAAATCCAAGACCCAAAACCGCCACGCCATACGCTACGTCATGCATATACATGACACCACCGACTGCTGCCGTAAATGCAGCTGCTGACCCAACAGCGGGCCATGGACTTGCTTCCACTAGATGATAGGGGTGTTTATTTGCACCACTCATGTTCGTCTCCTCAAAATCTGGTTGGCCCTTTGTTCAGCACCCAAACCATCTCTCCAAGATTATTGCTGGCCTCCCTGAGTAGGATCGCCTCCAAGTGCCGGAAAAAATGTATAAGACAGGATTATTTCCCTAATATCCTTCGCATTTTCATCGAACACAATTTCTGGATCGACAAAAAATCTTACCGGCATGTCGACCGATTGACCAGGTTGCAATGTCTGCTCAATGAAACAAAAACAATCTAGTTTCATAAAAAAGGGGCCCGCCTTTACCGGTGTCACATTGAATGTCGAGGTACCGGTGCTTGGCAATGTGCCCAAGTTTGTTGCGCGGTAATTGACGACAATTTCCTCACCCGGTTTCACCATTACCTTCGACTCCAGAGGTATGAATTTCCAGTTCAGCGAGGGATTGGTATTTGCATCAAAACGTACAGCAACGGGATGGCCCATAACAATCTGATTTGATTTGGCATCAGCCACCTGAGTTGTACCACCATAACCGGTAACACGGCAAAATAGATCGTAAAGTGGCACTGATGCATAGGACAACCCCAACATCACCAATACAATAGCGCCAAGACCAATCGCTATCCGGCGATTGCTGTTTTGAGAAGTCATGTTGCTTGTAACGATCATGATGCGCCACCAACCTTGACCAACGTCAGCACATAAAACAACAGCACCAAGCTAGCAATTACAGCCAACAATGCTAGGTTACGCTTTTTACGCATCTGCTGCATTTCAACAGCCGTCTTTGGCTGGCGGCTACGTTCCATTAAACTGCCCCTGTTATGTAACTGACGAGAGCATGATCAATAACAAGTCCTAAAAACAACAAGAATAGATAAATAATCGAATATGCAAACAAACGCATCGCGTCCTTGTGATCCCCGGTTTTATATAGTTGCAAGCTAAGGCCAACAAACAGCGCGCCCCCAAGGGAGGCCAGGACCCCATAACCGATTGACGCCATACCTATAAATGATGGAACAATTGCAAGTGGTGCCAGCATGAAGGCGTAAATAACAATTTGCCGACGGGCCTCCAACGCACCAGCAACAACGGGCAACATTGGGATATTTGCCCGAGTGTAATCGTCAGTTTTGACCAGTGCCAGGGCCCAAAAATGTGGCGGCGTCCACATGAAGATAATAGAAAACAAAAGTAATGGTTCGAACGACAAGCTACCCGTAACCGAAGCCCAGCCAATTACCGGAGGCAAGGCACCAGCTGCCCCACCAATCACAATATTCTGTGGTGTGTTGCGCTTAAGCCAAATTGTATAAACCACAGCATAAAAGAAGATCGTAAACGCAAGTAACCCGGCTGCGAGCCAGTTCGCGGCTAGCCCTAATAGCAGCACCGCCATGGCCGAGATAACCAGCCCCATCGTCAGCGCTTCAGCTGGCGCCATGACACCAGCTGGAATTGGCCGCATCTTTGTACGCGTCATTAATGCGTCAATGTCGCGGTCGTACCATTGATTAATCGCCCCGGACGCACCGGCTCCCGCGGCGATGGCAAATAGTGAGACTATAAAAACCAATGGGTGGAGTGAACCCGGTGCTACGAACATACCAGCAAAGCTTGTAAAAATCACAAGGCTCATAACCCGGGGTTTTAACAACAACCAAAAATCAGCCACAGACGGCTCAAAAATGCCGTCGGGGTTTTCCAAAAATTGCTGGTCTGATGAAATCGCCATCAAAATGCCTTTCAAAAAAACGGGCTGCTCTCCAGACCTACTTTACCTTCGGCAATTCGTCAAAGGTGTGATACGGCGGCGGTGAAGCAACGTGCCACTCCAGAGTAGTCGCACCTTCACCATACGGATTGGCAGTAGCCCGCCGCTTCGAAACAAAGGCCTCAATAATCACAATCACAAACAAGATTGCACCCACTGCCCCTACGTATGAACCAATTGATGCAACCATGTTCCAACCAGCAAAAGCGTCTGGATAGTCAATGTAACGACGGGGCATACCAGCAAGCCCAAGGAAATGCATCGGGAAGAAAGTTAAATTCACACCAACAAAGGTTACGTAGAAGTGCAGCTTAGCAAGACCCTCATTATATTCATAACCGGTCATTTTAGAAAACCAGTAATAGAACCCGGCAAACAGGCCAAATACAGCGCCAAGTGACAAAACATAGTGGAAATGTGCAATTACGTAATAAGTATTATGCAAGACCACATCTAGACCGGCGTTTGACAAAACCACCCCTGTTACACCGCCAACAGTAAATAGAAAGATAAAACCAATTGCCCACAACATTGGCACGCGGAAATTGATTGACCCACCCCACATAGTGGCAATCCATGAAAAAATCTTTACGCCTGTTGGCACCGCAATCACCATTGTTGCAGCTGTAAAATAGGCGCGAGTATCCACGTTGAGACCCACTGTGTACATGTGGTGCGCCCATACAACAAAACCCACAATGCCGATTGCCACCATTGCATATGCCATGCCCAGATAACCGAACACAGGTTTTTTCGAAAATGTTGAGATAATGTGGCTAACGATCCCAAACGCCGGCAGTATCATAATATATACCTCCGGATGCCCGAAGAACCAAAACAAGTGCAGGAACAAAATTGGGTCGCCACCGCCCTCGGGAATGAAGAAGGTTGTGCCAAAATTACGGTCAGTGAGCAACATCGTGATCGCACCAGCGAGAACTGGAACCGCTAACAACAACAAGAAAGCTGTAACAAGCATCGCCCAAGCAAACAATGGCATCTTGTGAAGCGTCATTCCGGGTGTGCGCATATTAAAAATTGTTGTAATAAAGTTAGCCGCGCCAAGTATTGATGAAACACCAGCGAGGTGAAGCGAGAAAATTGCCAAGTCCATCGACATGCCGGGGGTGCCTGCAGTTGATGATAGTGGCGGATAGATAGTCCAGCCAACACCAGCACCACCATCCATCACAGCCGATAAAAGCAACAAAATAAAGGCCGGCGGCAATAACCAGAAACTAATGTTGTTCATACGGGGAAAGGCCATATCTGGCGCGCCAATCATTATCGGCACAAACCAATTACCGAAGCCGCCAATAAGCCCAGGCATAACAACAAAAAACACCATGATCAAGCCATGAGCCGTGGTAAAAACATTCCATACATGCCCATTTTCCATGTATTGAACGCCTGGACTCATCAGTTCCATGCGCATATAAACTGAAAGGCCACCGCCGATAAAAGCCGCCAAAATGGCGAAGACCAGATACATTGTACCGATGTCTTTGTGATTAGTCGAATATAGCCAGCGACGCACAAAGCTCGAGGGGGCGCCGTGATCAGCATGGGCTTGAACACTCATTGTTAAATCCTCTTCACTTTTTATTTGGCCGATGCCAGGTTAATTTCTGGATGCTCTATGGCGGTTTCGTTTAATGCAAATTCTTCTTTTGCTCCTTTCAACCAAGCGGCATATTCCGCTTGTGGCAGAGACTTAACCTCGATTGGCATGTAGGCGTGATTGACTCCGCAAATCTGATTGCACTGGCCGTAATAGGTCTGACTACCCGTTGGCACATCAATCCACGCCTCGTTTGTTCGGCCAATAAAAGCATATAATTGAACGGCCAGCGATGGCACAAAGAACGAGTGCATTACATCATTACCCGTTATCAACAGCTTCACTCTGGTGCCTTCGGGCACAACCATTGGGTAATCAACCGACAAAAGACGTTTTTGGCCGGGTTTTAAATCTGCTTCATCAATCATATAGCTGTCAAAACTGATACCTTCATCGGGATAGGTATAGTTCCAGTACCACTGATTGCCCGTGACTTTGATCACCATGTCAGTCTCGTTAGTCCGATCCATGTAATAAAGAAGGCGAAAAGATGGAATAGCAATACCAACCAAAATCAAAACCGGGATTACCGTCCACAATATTTCAATCACGGTATTGTGTGATGTTTTTGTTGGGTTTGGATTGCGGCTTGCACGAAAACGCACTCCTACGTAAATCAACAACCCCAATACAAAAAGTGAGATCAATGTGATCACGATCAATAGTAGATTGTGCAAGTCAGTTGCCATTTCAGCCATGGAGCCCGCGGGCGGTTGTAGGTCCATTTGCCACGGCACTGGCGCAGCCGCGTGTGCCCTCTCCGTTGGGATGGCTGCCATGATCACACCACCACACAAGGTCCAAGTAAGGTTAGCGAGCTTGCGCTCCGATAAAACTTGCGCAAAATACCCTCTGGATTTGGCCAAAACTGGCATGGATCACTCTCCTGAAAAACAACCATTGCTGCGCATCAACACCCAAAACAAGTGGAACGAACAACAAACCGCTCCACTAGCACGGTTTACTTAGCCTGTTTGAGTTAAATAGAAAAGCCCCATGCGGCAGCCTGTCGCTATATATTTACTTTTTTTTGCCTTTTTTTGCTTGAAAACTAATTTGGTTGCTAACAATCAAAAAATCAACACACTTCTCTTCCTTGAATTTTGCATGACTTGTGCCCATCATCATAAAGGTAGATCTCGCAGACCGCTTTCGAAGCGCAACGTTGTATAACGTTTATTTTTGTTTAGGATAACGATATGGACCTTCTCCAACAAACCGACGAGCTGTTTTTCACACGCACCAAACTAGATCTCGATCAAACAAAAAAAATTGTTAACGCTGCTCTAGCTGGCGGAGATGATGGCGAACTATTTCTGGAAATGCGCCACGCCGAGATGCTGGCCTTTGACGATGGTCGGTTGAAAACGGCGAGCTATGACCAGTCCAGCGGGTTTGGTCTGCGGGCAGTGGCTGGTGAGGCGCATGGCTATGCCCATGCTGGCGAACTTTCAGAGGCGGCTTTAGCACGCGCCGCCAGCAGTGTCTCGGCAGTTACGAAGGGTTATAGCGGTACTTCTGCACTTGCTCCTAGCGCCGGGGCGAACACCCCGCTTTATTCGGATCAAAACCCCTTAAATAACACTCCGTTCGAGACGAAGGTTAAATTGCTGCAGGAAATGGATAACTATGCCCGCGCATCAGACCCGCGCGTCAAACAGGTCAGCGCTAGCCTGACCGGTTCATGGCAGGCTGTCCAGATCATCCGCGCGGATGGCCTGAGGGTTGCCGATATTCGGCCATTGGTCCGAATCAACATTTGGGTTGCAGTGGAACAGGATGGCCGTATGGAGTCGGGCGGCACAGGCGCTGGTGGGCGCTTAATGCTGGATCAATGGCTAACCCCCGAAAGCTGGCAGTCGCAGGTAGATGAGGCATTACGCATTGCTCTTTTGAATTTGGACTCAGTGCCAACTCCTGCTGGAGAAATGGAGGTCGTTCTCGGGGCTGGTTGGCCAGGCGTTATGCTGCATGAGGCGGTTGGCCACGGACTTGAAGGAGATTTCAACCGCAAAGGCACATCAATTTTTAGTGGGTGCATTGGCCAGCAAGTTGCCTCGAAAGGCGTTACCGTCATCGATGATGGCACGATTGCTGATCGCCGCGGATCAATTACCGTTGATGACGAGGGCACGCCGAGCCGCCACAATATTTTGATTGAAAATGGTATTTTGAAAGGCTACATGCACGACCGACAAAATGCCCGTCTGATGGGCGTTGATCCCACTGGCAATGGACGACGCGAGTCTTATGCCCACGCGCCGATGCCGCGCATGACCAACACCTACATGGAAAATGGTAATGCCGACCCGCAGGAAATTGTAGCCTCGATTAAGAAGGGTATCTACGCCGTTAATTTTGGGGGTGGTCAGGTTGACATCACCTCTGGAAAATTTGTTTTTTCTGCCGCTGAAGCCTACCTCGTCGAGAATGGCAATATTGGCGCACCGGTAAAGGGGGCAACCCTAATTGGTAACGGTCCGGACGCAATGTCGAAAATCACCATGATCGGCAACGACACCAAACTTGATAGCGGTATTGGCACCTGCGGAAAAGCTGGGCAAAGCGTGCCGGTTGGGGTTGGCCAGCCAACCGTGAAAATGGGCGGTGTTACGGTTGGCGGAACTGAGGCTGCATAGCTGGCCAACGCTTTAGCCCAATCGTCACAACCAACAAAAGCGGAGTGATACACGCGCCAAAACCAAAGGGCAAATGCGCCCCACCTAGCTTGTACAGGGGTCAGGCTAAAACAAGGCCGCCAACCTGTCCAAGCGAAGCAAACCCCTGAACCAGTCCGAGCGACCCACCCTTTGTCACTTTTCCCGCCGCATTACTGGCAGCAGCTGATAGCGGAGGATTACTAAAGCCAAATCCGAAACAAACTGCGGTTGTGATAGCGACATCCGCACCAATATGATACAAACGTTAATCTAAGTGAAAAGCCAGCCCGTTTTGGCTGCCCCAAACCATGATAATCACGAAGCAGCAAAACAAGCATCATTAGATGTCCTCAAAAAACAGCTGGTCCCGCAGGAGCTAGGGTGCCAAGCTGGTCAATATTGGTTCGATGCAAAGACCTGATCGATATTTTCTGCCCAATCACCATGATAGTGATCAAGCATAATTTCGGCAGGGGTTTTCTTGCAAGAAATTACCGCACGCAGCGGCTGTAAAAAGCCAGTTTCATCATTACCACTGTCATCAAAAATGCCGCGTCGTCGCAGCCCACTTGCCGCGAGATCCAGTGTTTTGGCCGCAAGGTCATAAACATCATACGGCCCAAGCTTGCCGCGAAGTCCGTCTTTTGCTACCGACAGCCGCCCAGCCATAACGTCTTTAGCACAAATATCACGTACCAATGCCGCCGCCTCATGAAGCGCTTCCTCATCATATAAAAGTCCAACCCAATAGGCTGGAAGCGCACAGATATTAGCCCAAGAACCGCTGTCAGCACCACGCATTTCCAGATATTGTTTTAGTCTTACTTCGGGAAAAGCTGTAGTGATATGGTCTTCAAAATCAGCCAAATTCGGCGGCTGACCCTCAAACCCCTTAAGCGTTCCTGCCAGATAGTCCCGAAAAGATTTTCCTGCAACATCAACATAATCTTCGCCGCGATGCAAAAAATACATCGGCACATCAAGGATATAATCAATCCATTGTTCATAACCAAACGCTGGATCAAAAACACAATCTGGCACACCACACCGCGCATTATCTGTATCTGTCCAGACATGTGCGCGGGTTGATAAAAGACCCGATGGCTTGCCATTCTTAAAAGGCGAGTTTGCAAATAACGCCGTTGCCACCGGTTGCAAGGCCAATGATGTACGAAATTTTTTGCGCATATCCTTCTCATCAGCATAATCAAGGTTCACCTGAACCGTGCAGGACCGCAGCATCATATCCAGCCCCATCGTGCCAACTCTTGGCATATGGTTACGCATGATCTGATAACGGCCCTTTGGCATCCATGAGATATCATCACGGTCCCATTTTGGTTGAAAGCCAATGCCAAGCATACCGACCCCAAGGGCCGATGAAACCACCCTCATATGGCGCAAGTGGCGCCCCGTTTCCGCGCAAGTTTCATGTAGATTGACCAAGGGTGCCCCGGATAATTCCAATTGTCCGCCTGGTTCCAGTGATACTGAACCTCCATCACCATCCTTGAGCCCAATAATCTTCCCATTTTCCGTAATTGGAGTGGCTTTATCGCCAATGGCTTTACACAGGGCATGCAGCATGGCCTCAATGCCGTGATCACCATCATAGGCAACAGGGCGAAGCCCATCGCGGTGGAACAGAAACTTTTCATGTTCAGTGCCAATACGCCACTCGCCAGAGGGCTTTGCACCACCAGCAATCCAGTCAACAAGCTGGCACTTATCGGTGATCATAACGTTGGTATGCCCCATAGATACGCCCTTTTGCATTCAGGCTTTTGTGACCAACGTCACACCAGCCGGTTTTACCATTTTAAGGGCTAATTCTGCCAATCGCCACAAATCGACTGGTAACAGGAGAGTGCCGAAATGGCGGCGGTATCAGCCCGTAATATACGAGGCCCAAGAGAAATTTTTAAACAATTAATTTGGGATTGCAAATGCGTTCTTTCAGATTCTGAGAAACCTCCTTCCGGCCCAATCAGTATAGCTGCCTTCTCATGTGGCGGAGCGTTGGCAAGAGCGGTACTGATATTTAACGATGGATGACCAGCACTGGCTTCGTCGCACCAAATCAAAAGCCGTTCATTTTCAAAATGCTGCAATGCGGTTGACAGGCTGGAGAAGGGCTTTATTTTAGCAATATCAAGCCGTTCTGTTTGTTCAGCCGCCTCAATTGCATTCGTCGCAAGCCGGTCATCATTCACTCGGCTAATCTGACAAAAATCAGTTTTTACTGGCCAGATGACGCGTACTCCCAATTCACTTGCTTTCTGAGCAATAAAATCCAGACGAGCTTTTTTAACCGGAGCAAAAAGCAACCACAAATCACGGCAATGGATTTGCGGCCGTAACCGCAACTTAATGCTGACCGAACAGCGCTTTTTTACAGCCTCACTTATCGTCGCAAGATATTCACCATCAACACCATTAAAGACTGCAATCGGTGCACCAACGCCCAATCGCAGCACATGCAAAAGGTAATGCATTTGGTGGGATGCCAAGGTGATTATTTTCCCATCTTTGAGGGGCACATTGATAAAAAGGCGAGCTTTGGTATGTGGCTTAATCATGTTTTGATTTGTAATACCCACGAAGCAATGTGACAAGCAATCTTGCGGTGCTTTTTTACATTGAGCTTGCAACAGATCAATTTTGCTTTTTTTCGGTTTATTCGCTAATGACTACCTTTATGAGCAGCAACACGCCCCCAATACACACCGATATCGAGGCGCATGGCTGGTGGCATTGGCTACCGGCTGCATGGCAACCTTTTATCTATCTTGCCCGGCTTGACCGGCCCATTGGCTGGTGGTTGCTGCTGCTTCCGGGCTGGTGGTCCATTAGCCTTGGCGCGCCATCACTTGGCATAATGCTATGGATGATGGTCCTGTTTCTCATCGGGGCAATTGTCACCCGCGCGGCGGGCTGTATCATCAATGATATGTGGGACCGGCGGCTTGACCAGCTTATTGTCCGGACCAGTACGCGCCCGCTGGCCGCTGGCACAATTTCTATGACACAAGCTGCTTTGTTTCTGATGGCATTGGGCCTTGTTGGCCTGTTTGTTCTTATCCAACTACCACGGCTCGCAATTTATGTTGGCCTTGCCGCCGCACCTTTAGTAGTGCTTTACCCACTGGCCAAACGCGTCACATGGTTTCCCCAATTCGTGCTGGGACTAACATTTTCATGGGGGGTTCTTTTGGGCTGGGCCGCGGTTACCGAAAGCTTACCTCCATCCTCTATCACATTCATCTACGTGGGCTCTGTGTTCTGGGTATTTGGCTATGACACAATCTACGCGATTCAAGATATGGAGGATGATCGCACCGCTGGGATAAAATCATCCGCACTGGCATTTGACAGCAGAATTAGAATTGGCACCGGCGTCGCTTATGTGATTGCCTTAGGCTCGATCGCAACAGGGCTGTTCATGCTTAAGCATGATGGGTTTCCGCCAGTAATGTTAGGCTGGGTTGGGCTAGCCGGGATGGCCATCAATCTTGGCATGCAAATCTATAAAATCCGAACTAACAATGCCAAACTGGCACTAAATCTGTTCAAATCAAACCGGAATGCGGGGCTATTTCTCGTTGCTGGGTTGATGCTGGACCGCCTTTTTACAAGCTAGAATAGCCACCAGCAAAGACAGCCAAAAGCATCCCATTAAAGATAGGCATCAACTCCATCAATATTCACGGCCTGCACTTGCCATGGGGGTTTATGCGCCTGAATTGCATGCGGGCGCAACCGCTCAATAATCGCGTCACGCGCAGATTTGTCAGCCTGCATTTCGGTAATAAATTGTATCATTGAACGATCATCATCAACCATGGCTAGCTCGCGCAATTTGGCATTTGCTTCAGCCTGGGTCAGCGTTTTGAATTTGCGCCCATGTGAGGGAATTGCAGACAGCCCAGCCGGTTCACCATCGCCACAATCAAGAACACCAGCGCGTGCCGCATAGCCAAAAACAGGGCCAGGCCGCACGGTAAATTGATGCTCAACGGTTTCCATAACAACAAAATCATAGGCAACATTAATGCCTTCAGTGCGGTGCATTTGTGCAAGTTGATGATCATCCAACCAGACCACATTCAAATCAACAATTGTACCAGGTGATGGAAAGGCCGTGCATGGAACAGCAGCATAATAACCAAGGGTAGCGGCATGAGTAATATCGCAATCATGTAGCCGCGCCGGTGTTACAGGTAAAAATGAATCTGGCCCAAATTTACGAAGCAATTGTACTGGGGCGCGGTTTGAACCAACGGATAAAACGGGGGTCCGTCCAGCCAAGACGCCGCGATGCGGGTCTTCGTCCATCCGATCCAATTGTGCCTGTTCTAGGTCTAATAAACACCCACTTGCCAGAACGAAACCGCCCTCCGGGGCGTCATAGGGATATTTGTATGCCCGACCAACCTCGCTGATCGGGGCAAGATAGCTGGGGGCATCACTGATTTCACGAAGTTGTATTCCAGAAATTGAAAACATCGGACCTCACCTCGCCTTCTACCTTTAATACCTCTGACAGACTACGCCGTGGGTATCATTCGGCCGCGTCAATTTAAAGACCGAGGGTTTCATTGAGGCCAAGAGCGATATTCATATTCTGGACAGCGGCCCCAGACGCCCCTTTGCCAAGATTATCCAGCCGCGCAGTGATCCAAAACCGCTGTTCAGCCGTATCACTGAAAACAAACAGTTCCATATCATTACACCCAGCTCGACCATCGGCAGCTAATAAAGGCGGTACGTCACTATGGTTGGCAGCAGCCGCTCCCATATACACAACGTGAGAGCCCTGATACCAATCAGCGAGACAATCATAAACCATTGCCGCTGTTACTGGCGATGCAAATTGATCAGCATGAAGCGGGATATGGACCAGCATTCCTGCATAGAAATCAGCAACCATTGGCATGAAAATTGGCGGCGTTTGCAGACCGGAATATTTGGTCATTTCGCTAAGATGCTTATGCAACAAATTGGTACCATAGCTAAAGGCAGGGCCAAGTTCACCAGCATCATGACGCTCAATCATCGATTTCCCACCACCGCTATAGCCGCTAACCGCAGGAATGGACAGCAATGACTGATCAGACAGTAGTCCGCTTGCAATCAAAGGACGTGCCAAGGCCAAAAACCCAGTTGGATAACAGCCTGGGTTTGTAATCAAAGCAGCCGCGGCAATCGCGTCACGCTGTCCCGGCTGTAATTCAGCAAACCCATAAACCCATTCGGAATGGGTCCGGTGCGCCGACGACGCATCGATTAAACGGGTTTTTGATCCTGCGGCCAGCCTTGCCGCATCAATTGCCGCTGCATCAGGAAGGCACAGAATGGTAATATCGCTTGCCGCCATCATGTCAGCACGTGCCGACTCGTCCTTGCGGTGCGCCGCATCAATCCCCAGAATTGAGGCATGCGGATGGGTTTTTAAACGTTCTGCCACCTTCAGGCCCGTGGTGCCTGCCTCGCCATCGATAAATATCTTGAATTTCATAGCGCGAACATAAACATAATCTAACAAGACGACAAGCGGTTGAATTATTTGATCACGGAGGCTATGTGAATAGATATGAAAGCAAATCATCAAAAACTTATCGCCCAATTGTTAGACGCCGCCAAGGTTGCTGGAGCCGATGGCGCCGATGCGATGCTGGCAAGGGGGCACAGCACCAATGTTAGTTTGCGACTTGGTAATGTTGAAGCAAGCGAGAGGTCGGAAGATTTTGATGTGGGCTTGCGCGTCTTTGTTGGCCATCGTACCGCGTCGATATCAACAAGTCAGCTGGATGATGAAAACATAACCAATTTAGCAGAACGCGCCGTTGCTATGGCCAAGCTTGCACCTGAAGACCCGTTTGTGCGGCTTGCCACTGATGCCGAGTTAGCCAAATCCATACCCGATCTGGATATATTTGACGAAACTATTCCAGACGCTGATCGCTTAAGAGACCGCGCCGCCGCCGCCGAAGAAGCCGCGCTATCATTTAATGGCATCAAAACATCGGATGGCGCTGATGCCGGTCATGGAGTCGTTGATGTGCTGATTGGCACAAGTAATGGGTTTCTTGCCGGATACAAACGGTCATCACATGGTGTTTCAACTGTGATTATCGCGGAAAAAAACGGCCAGATGGAACGCGACTACGATTATAGCTCAGCGGTTTATGAAAGCGATTTGCAACCGGCCGAAGAGGTCGGCAAAAGCGCTGCCACCCGCACACTGGCCCGGCTTGGCGCCCGGAAACCTAAGACTGGACAATTCCCTGTTATTTATGATCGCCGTGTTGCTGCTTCGCTCGTTGGCACCATGGCATCAGCTATCAACGGGGCTAATATTACGCGCGGTACAAGTTTCTTAAAAGACAGTCTTGGCAAACAAGTCGCTAGCAAGGGTATGAATTTTATCGATAATCCGTTGCGCCCACGTGGGCTTGGCTCGCGCCTATTTGACGGCGAAGGATTGGCTGTCAGCAAGCGTGTAATGGTTGACGATGGCGTTTTAACCGGCTGGTTCCTAGATCTTTCTTCGGCTACAAAACTCTGCATGCCACCAACTGGGAATGCCCGACGCGGACTTGGTAGCGCACCCTCACCAGGTGCCAGCAATTTCTATATAGAAAATTCGACCATCAGCCGTGATGATTTAATGGCCGATATTAACGAGGGATTTTTAATCACAGAAATGATTGGCAGTTCGGTTGATATGATCACTGGCGACTATAGTCGCGGTGCTGGGGGATTCTGGATTTCAAAAGGCAAAATAACTCAACCCATTACCGAAGCAACAATTGCAGGAAATCTGAAAGATATGTTCATGCAGATTACCGTGGCAAATGACATTGACTTGCGAGACAGCATTGCGTCACCATCCCTTTATCTTGATTGCATGATGATTGCCGGCTCATGAAATGGACCGCTCCGCCTTGTAAACGGCGCGGTTTTGCCGACTGGCTAGGGTTGATTTTTAAGGATCATGGCTTCCTTCGCTTTTTCTGGCATAATCAGCATCTTGTTACTGATGGGCTGTGGCGAAGCAACCAACCAGGACCAATGCGCATCGCCGCATTGGCAAAAACTGGCATTAAAACCATCGTTAATTTGCGAGGCCCACGCCAGGATGGTAGCTGGCAGCTCGAAGCGGAAGCCTGTGCCAAGGCTGGTATAACTCTTTTTGATTTCACCGCACGGTCGCGCGCTGCACCCTCAAAAGAGATGCTTTATGACGCTCGTGACCTTTTTTCCACCCTTGACACACCGACACTTATACATTGCAAATCAGGGGCTGATCGTGCGGGTCTAATTTCGGCGCTGTATCTGCTTATCGCTAAAGAGCGGCCAGCCCGTGAAGCAATGGGCCAGCTTAACTGGAAGTATGGTCATGTCAAAGCTGCCAAAACTGGCCTTATTGATGCTTTTTTTTCGTCCTATCTCCCGTACGAGGATCAGGGTATGGCATTCTTTGACTGGGTGGAAACAATCTATGATCCGGAAGATCTTACGGCCAGCTTCGAGGCTAGAAGCTGGGCTATGCGCCTGACTGATACAATTTTGCACCGCGAATAAATAGGTATGGTTTGCTAATTTTAGGCGTCTTACAAATTAATTTTTCATTTCGTTATTAAAAAATTGTAATTGGCATAGCCTCGCATAAAGGCCGCTTTTTGCCAGCAACGCGTCATGCGTTCCCTTTTCGGTGATACGCCCATTTTCGAGAACTAGGATCAAGTCAGCATTACGAATCGTTGCCAGATGGTGCGCCACTACGAGGGTCGTCCGCCCAGTTTGCAGCCTTTGGAGAGCAGACTGCACCTGCTGTTCTGATTTTGCATCAAGCGAGGCAGTGGCCTCATCAAGCAGTAAAATAGGAGCGTCTTTCAACATCGCTCGGGCAATTGCAATGCGCTGGCGTTGGCCACCAGAAAGGCGGTTTCCCATTGACCCAACATATGTGTCATAACCGTCAGGCAAAGCCAAAATAAATTCATCCGCCGCCGCATCACGCGCCGCCGCCTCAATCGCCGTCCGGCTGGCCCCGTCACGACCAAACCCGATATTGGCTGAGATTGTATCATCGAACAGCACCGATTCCTGGCTAACAAGTGAAATGGCCTTGCGAAGACTATTCATCTGCACACCGTCAATGGCCTGGCCATCAATGGCAATTGTTCCGCTAGTTGTTTCAAAAAACCGAGGCAAAAGATTAATCAACGTGCTTTTACCGGCGCCACTTGGACCAACAAGCGCAATTGTTTGCCCAGCCCTCGCAGTAAAGCTTACGCCATCAAGCGCAGCAATTGCTTCCTTATCATATGCAAAACCCACATTGTCATAATCCACCCGTCCCTGTCTTACTACCAAAGCGGCGGCACCGGGTTGGTCGGTGATTTTACGCGGCGTATCCAAAAGGTTGAGAATCCTCTCGCACGCAGCAAGTCCTTCTTGGGTGATTGCATTCAAAGTGCCAATTGCTCTCACTGGCTGGACCAGTAAAATCAGGGTTGTGATAAAGGCAATCACATCACCGACCTCCATATCACCATTAGCCACACGCCAGCTTGCCAGAGCCACAACGCCACCAACGGCAATACCACCGACCATCTCTAGAATTGGGTCAATTTTGGCCCGCCCGGTAAGCAAGCCGACTAACCGGTTATATAAACCATCAAATCCACGGCGTGTTCGAGCTATTTCCGCATCCTCGCGCTGATAAGCCTTTACCATTCGGGCACCATTCAGGGTTTCGGCAAGAAGCGAGGTAACGCTTTCCATATGGATTTGCAGATTGCCTGATGCTTTGCGCTGCCGGTTACCAATACTAATAATTGGGCCCATTGCCAACGGATACACCCCTATAACAACAAGTGCCATTAACCAGTCAAGCCAGATCATCGCCGCGATCAGAACGACAATTGTTAAGCTGTCCCGGACAAGATTGTTTGCCAGCCTTACAAGGGCTTCACGCACGAGATTCAGATCATTCATAATGCGCGACATGAAAACGCCCGCCGGTTCACGGCTAATGGTTTGAAGATCCGCTTCAATCAACGTTCTTGCCATGTCTTTTTGCAAATCGGTGCTAATCCGCAATGACAGCGCATTTACCATTACCGTTTGGGCAAAAAGAGCAATGCCTTTCACTAGCGCAAACAGGATAATGACCGGCGGAGCCATCCAAATAATATCTCTAGCACGGCCATCAGCCAGCCCATTGAAAATGTATTTGGTTAATAGCGGATAGACCGATGCGCTTGTCGCGACAAGCACCATTAGCAAAAGCGCGCCAATCAATCGCGTCAAATAGCTCGCAATCCAGCCCTGCCAAATCCGCCACATGATGTCACGATTGACCTTTTGATGACGTTTTGTTCCGGTCAAGCCAATAATCCTATCCAAAATTGATGCCAATGATCCACATTTAGCTGCTTTTAGTATCACGGGTTATTGTGCGGTTACAAAAACCAATGATGGTTGCGTTTTACCAAGCCACAAATCCAATTACAGTAGCAATTTGCCGTCCAATCCCAAAGCCTTCATCATGTTTTTTTGGGGTTATTTGGAAAAACTGCAGCAAATTGAGAATTGATCAGGTATTTTTGCCCCACCCCATTCCGCAATCATATGCTTACATGCTAGGCTTTTTAAATTACTGTTTGTCCTTAAGATAACACTTACGCAGTTTTGGGCGCATGATAAAAAAATTAATACGATCGCCTGTTGGCAATGCCGTTGTTGGTTGGACCATTGGCAGCATCATTGCGCTTTTGATGATCACCATTCGGTGGCGCATTCTTGACAAGGATAAATCTGATCAATTTATGGCCAGCCAAAGCGGTATTGTAATGGTGTTCTGGCATGAAAGGCTGATCGCGATGCCATGGCTTTGGCCATCCTCCTACCCACTTCACGCCCTGCAATCACCCCATCCAGATGGCCGCATGATGTCGCATGCCGTTGGCTGTTTTGGGGTAAAAACAGTTTGGGGAAGCTCGAACCGGAACCCGTTATCAGGCTTGCGCGGGCTAAAACGCGTTTTAGACAACCGCGGTTCAGTTGCAATTACCCCAGATGGACCACGCGGCCCGGCAAGACAATGCGCCTTAGGGCCAGTCGCAATTGCACAAATGGCTGGCAAACCCATTGTGCCTATGTGCTGGGCGGTTGACCGCTATTGGCGGGCCACCGGATGGGACCAGTTGATCATTCCAAAACCATTTGCACGTGGTCACTTCATTATTGGTAATCCTATCTACCTAGATAATTATAACAAAGATCAGCTTGAGACAGCGCGCCAGCGGCTTGAAAGTGTGTTGAACTCACAAGCGGACGCCATGGACCGGTTAATGCGTAAGGATCCATCATGACGCTTAGCCTATACAATATTATATGGCGGATGCTTCGTCCGATTTTACCGCTCGTTCTTAGTTGGCGTCAACAGAAGGGTAAAGAGCCGGCTGGCCGCCGTCACGATCGTTATGGGCAGCCCAGTTTTGATGTATCACTATCCGGTGTTATCTGGCTCCATTCGGTCAGTATTGGCGAGACCATCGCAGCCATCAGCCTTACCAAAGCTTTGGCGCAAACGCGACCAGAAGCCAAATTTCTAATCACCACAAATACGATTAGCGCGGCAGAATTAGTCCATCGTGAAATCGCCGCCGGCTTACCCCTATTCCACGCCTTTCAGCCGTTGGATCATCCCCTATTTGTGGACCGGTTTCTTGCTAAGGTTAAACCCAGCATCGCCATTTTTGTGGAGTCTGATTTCTGGCCAAATCTGGTATCGCGGACTGCTGCAAAATCGATCCCTGTGATTTTTGCATCATCACAATTATCAACTGTAGCATTTCAACGTTGGATCAAAAATCCATCATTGGCAAAGTCTGTTTTTGCCGCACCGCAGCTTGTGCTTGCTGTCAACACTGCACAAGCACGCCAATTTTGTCAGCTTGGCACGCCCACCCGTTGCATTACTGTTCTCGGATCACTGAAGCTTGGCAATCTTTTGAAGGTTGATAAAGCCTTTTGCCAACAGTTTGAAACCGCTGTCGCTGGTCGAAAAATTTTGCTTGCTGCCTCCACCCATGAGGGCGAAGATGCCTGCGTGATCAACGCGGCCAACGCCCTTGGTGATGGTTGGTTGACGCTCATTGCCCCCCGTCACCCCCATCGTGGGCCAGATATTGCCGCCATCTGCAATATGGCGCCCCGGCGCAGCCTCGGCCAGTGGCCGTCAGCAGATCGCAATCTTTTTATTATGGATAGTTTTGGCGAAATGGGCAGTCTATTTAGCCTTGCAGATTTAACCATACTTGGCGGGTCTTTTGTCCCAAAAGGCGGTCATAACCCGCTTGAGCCTGCTGCTTTCGGCTTGCCCATTATCACCGGGCCACATATTTTCAAAAATGCCGCAGAATTTTCCGGACTTCGTGACAGCGGTGTTATTTTTGACATGACTAGCGATGGGGTTGATACGGCCCGCACTGGGCAGGCGCTTGCCGATATGGCTATTGCCATTATGAAAGACAAAGCGCAATACCGGCACATCGCATCAGCGGCAAAAACATACTCCGCAACCGCCAGCAAACGCAGTTATAAAGCGGCTAAAATGATTGCAGCAATTGCACCGGCGCCGCAGACTATTCCTGAATAAGATTTGAAAAAATGAAACAAAGTGTCAAAACCGAGTAATGATGAAAACACCAGATTTTTGGACAACCCGTGGACCAGTTGGTGCTATGCTGCTGCCAGCAGCATGCCTCTGGGCGGGGGCAACCATGATCCGTAACTTACTGGCCCATGAAACTCGCGCCACCCTACCGGTGATCTGTGTTGGCAATATCAGTGCAGGCGGCACCGGTAAAACCCCAGTTTCAGCCCTTCTCTACGATCAATTAACGGCTCGCGGTCACAAACCCGCCATTCTGATCCGCGGTTATGGTGGCACGGCTCGCCAGCCACTTTGGGTTGACCATAGCCTTCATGATGCAAAAGAGACTGGCGATGAAGCGCTGATGCTCGCTGAAAGTCGCGATGTCCTCGTCGCTCGTGACCGAATTGCCGGTGCCTTTACGATCGCTGCAACTGGCAAGCATGATGTAATCCTGATGGATGACGGTTTGCAGCATCCATACATCGCCAAGGATTTTTCGATTGGGGTGTTTGATGGAAATGTTGGTATTGGAAATGGTTGGCTGCTGCCCGCAGGCCCACTTCGTGTTGGCTTTAAGAGCGGTGTAAAAAAAATTGACGCTGCCATCATTAATGGCGCCGATGACACCAACATTGCGGCCCGCTTACCCACCTCAATGCCGCGATATTATGGACATCTCACAGCAGATCAAAGCCTAATTGATGGGTTTAACGGTGATCCTGTGCTGGCCTTTGCCGGTATTGGGCAGCCAAACCGGTTTTTCACCACCCTTCGCAACGCCGGGGCCAATCTTGTGAATCAGCTTGCTTTTGCTGATCATCACCCCTATAGCGAGGCCGATCTAACACGATTGCAGGAAGATGCCACCCGCCTGGGTGCTGCTTTGATGACAACAAAAAAGGACTGGGTGCGTTTGCCAAGTGAATGGCGCGAACGTGTTAGCTTTTTACAGGTGACGCTTGATCTTGATCACAAAGATAAACTACTCGATAAGGTTGTTGCAATCATTGTTGAAAAAGGGGCCTATTCTTTATGACAAACCAGGCCAGTAAACTTCTGCGGCGCCGCCTTCGGCAGGTTTTTATGTGGCCACTTGAAGCCTTATTAGGTTTTGGTCTATTTTATTTTGCCCGTCTTTTGCCAACGACTTTTGCCAGTGCGGCGGTTGCTGCGTT
This sequence comes from SAR116 cluster bacterium AG-325-I21, assembly GCA_003282865.1. GTDB lineage: Bacteria > Pseudomonadota > Alphaproteobacteria > Puniceispirillales > Puniceispirillaceae > UBA3439. The sequence continues at coordinate 20,381 of QBYK01000008.1, forward strand.
CCTTGGCATTTTCGGTCCGTTAACTCCATGGCACAGCCGGGCACGCCGGAACCTCGCCTTTGCGATGCCCGCCCTTGACAATGTCGAAATAGAGCGGATTTTACTGGCGATGTGGCAAAATCTTGGCCGAGTTATTGGCGAATATCCGCATATCAACGCCATCGTAAAAAAAGGTTGGGTGGAATTTGTAGGGCTCGAGCATATAAAAAATCTTGATGGCGGCGGTTTTTTAATTGGCGCCCATGTCGGCAATTGGGAGTTTGGCCCGTTTGCCGCATTGACAACAGGCAAAACGGTCGCTGCCATATACCGGCCTTTGAACAATCCATTCTTATCCAGTTTGTTGCACCGCCGTCAGGAAACCTATGGCGGTAATATTTATCGGAAAGGCCGTGAAGCAGCACTTGGCATGGTGACAGCTCTTCGTAAAGGTCAAATGATGTGTCTTCTCGTTGACCAGCAGCTTCGCGAAGGCATGGCTGTGCCGTTTTTTGGGCATCCCGCGCGCACATCAATCAGCCATATAAAAATTGCGATCAAGAAACAGGCACCGCTGTTTTATATGCGAACCGAGCGGCTTGATGGCTGCCGGTTTCGGGTGACTATCTCACCGCCCCTAACCCTTCCAAAAACGGCAGATAATGAGGCAGTTTTAGAAATAGCTACCACGATCAATTCCGAAATTGAAGGCTGGATTCGTCAGACGCCTGAACAATGGTTCTGGCCACATCGTCGCTGGGGCAAAAGCATTTAATTATAACAATCGATCCTGGCCATCATCAAAAGCCTGTTTGCGCGCTTTTTTTGGACGGGGTTTGAGCGTTTCAGTTGATGCCAAATTGGCAGCATGGTTTCCAAGAACAGCATCACGCGCTCCATCGGCAAACTGGATTGTCACGGCCGCATTTGCCGGTGCAGCGGCGGACCGCTTGATCGGCACTCCATGATTATTGGTAACAAGGGCAAATCCACGATCAAGCACCCGTTCAAAGGAATTTGAGTCAAGCAGTTTTACCAAATTACCCAGCTTTTGCTGGCGCTGGGAAAGGCTAGTGGCAAGCTGTTGTTCAAAGCGCTGGACAAGCTGCGACAAGCGACCTTCAGCTTTGGCAATTTTGGCTTCTGGCGGATTCAGGCGGCCAGCAAGGTCCGAAAGCCGCACCGAGCGCACCGATAGCCAAAGATCAAGCCCCCGAAACAACCCACCAAGCGCATAATCAAGCGTTTGGGCACGTCCCTGGATCATATCAGCTGGATCAACGAGCCCACTTGCCGCAATGGCGATCTTTTGGTGAGCGCTTTCCATCTTCTGGGCACAAGAACGCAAGAGCCGTGCATCGACTTCGCCAAGAAAAGCCGCAAGATCAGTCTTTACCGGTACTGCTAGTTCGGCGGCGGCGGTGGGTGTTGGGGCTCGCAAATCAGCAGCATGATCGATCAAGGTTGTATCTGTTTCATGCCCAATGGCTGAAATAACCGGAATGCGGCATTCAGCCACCGCCCGCACCACGATTTCCTCATTAAAGGCCCATAAATCCTCCAGCGCCCCGCCGCCACGTGCCACTATCAACACATCTGGGCGCGGCAACGGTCCATCTTCAGGCATCACATCAAACCCGCGAATTGCCGCGGCCACCTGACCCGCAGAATCACGCCCTTGAACGAGAGTTCCCCATACCAGGACATGAACACCAAACCGGTCATGCAAACGATGCAGAATATCTCGGATCACTGCGCCTGTTGGGCTAGTCACAACGCCAATCACTGCCGGCATTTTTGGGATTTTTTTCTTTCGGTCTGCATCAAACAGCCCTTCACTAGCAAGCATCCGGCGGCGGTCTTCCAACTGTTTCAGTAAGGCCCCTTCTCCAGCCACTTCTATCTGGCTAACAACAATCTGGTATTTTGACTGGCCCGCAAAGGTTGTTAGGCGGCCGGTAGCAATAACCTCTAGCCCCTCTTCGGGCTGTATTGCGAGATTTGCTCTCATCGTTTTCCAGCATACCGCCGCAAGTGTAGAACGGTCATCCTTTAAGGTAAAATACAGATGGCCTGACGGGGCTTTGTTCGGGCGGGAGATCTCAGCGCGCACGCGAACAAATTCAAACGCGGCCTCAACGGCTGTTTTAACGGCGCGCGAAAGCTCACCAATCGTCAAGTAGGGCGCATTATCGCCGTTGTTTTGCTGCTCACCCTCTTCCATGATGAACCCATAATATGCCATATTGCCCGTGCCGCAACACCAAAGGATCTTTTGATGAACATTTTACTCATTGGCAGCGGGGGACGCGAACATGCGCTTGCCTGGTCGCTTGCAGACTCTCCCCTTACCAACCGACTTGTAATTGCACCAGGCAATCCAGGCATGGAAGCCTATGGTGAAATGCTTCCCATTGCTGCGGATGATCTCGATGGTCTGTGTACCCTTGCTGGTGATATATCAGCCGATCTTGTGGTTATTGGCCCTGAGCTGCCGCTTGTGGAAGGATTAGCGGACCGGCTTGCCGAACTTCATATTACTGTATTTGGTCCGAGTGCAGCTGCAGCTATGTTGGAAGGGTCTAAGGAATTTGCTCGTGCCTTTTGCGCGCGTCACAATGTGCCGCAACCGGCCTTTTATCCGGTGAGTGATTGTGAGTCCGCCGGCAAGTTTATTGATCAGCTTGGCGGTTATTGCGTCATAAAGGCAGATGGGCTGGCCGCAGGTAAAGGCGTTGTTGTTGCCGACGATGCCAAAACCGCAAAAGCGGCTGCAAAATCAATGCTTGGTGGACAGTTTGGAGATGCTGGGAAACGCATTATCATAGAACAGCGTATCTCCGGGCCAGAGGCGTCACTATTCGCGTTGCTTGATGGTGAGAACGCTATTCTGATGGCAACCGCACAAGATCATAAACGCGCCAATGATAATGATCAGGGGCCAAATACTGGTGGCATGGGGGCGATTTCTCCATCGCCAAGCCTTGATAAAACCCTTGAAGATCAGGTAATGGCGGAGATTGTTAACCCGGTCGTGCGCGGCATGGCCGCCGAAGACACCCCCTATCGTGGTGTACTTTATGTCGGTTTGATGCTCACCAAGAATGGGCCGCAGGTTATCGAATTCAACTGCCGCTTGGGCGATCCCGAGGCACAGGCAATTTTACCCCGTCTGAAAACTGATATTGTCAGTGCTATGATGGCTACCGCTACGGCCAGCCTGCATCATTTTGACATGCGCTGGGACCAACGACCAGCCGTGACAGTTGTTATGGCCAATAAGGGCTATCCAGGCAACTATGAAAAAGGCGGTGTTATTCGTAACCTCGAAGTGGCCGAACAGACGGATGATTGCTACGTCTTTCACGCCGGAACAGCACGCGCCAACAACGGTGATTTAATTGCTGTTGGTGGCCGGGTTCTGGCTGTGACAGCCCTTGGCGATGATACGGCAAGCGCGCGCAAGAATGCCTATGAGGTAGTCACCAAAATTGATTGGGATAACAACTTTTACCGAAGCGACATTGCCAAGACTTAGCGCCTTGCAGCAAAAAATTCTTGCATCAAAGCCGACGACTTGCTCGCACCAATACCGCCATAAATTTCAGGTGAGTGATGGCAGGATGGGCTATCAAAAAACCTAACACCTGACTCGACCGCTCCAGACTTTTCATCATAAGCGGCAAAATAAAGTCGCTTTATCCGAGCATGAGCAATAGCACCAGCGCACATCGTACATGGCTCAAGGGTAACCCACAAATCATATTCATCAAGGCGCGATTGGCCGGTTTTCGCCATTGCCGCCTGAATGGCTAGCATTTCAGCATGTTGCAGTGCATTGCCATCGCGTTTCATCCGATTTTCAGCAAGCGCAATAATTTGCCCATACATATTAACAATGGCGGCAGCCACCGGCACCTCACCGGCATCAGCCGCTGCCGCTGCTGAGAGCAACAATTTATCCATATGTCCGCGCATTTTCACAGTCTTCTTGGTGGCACAAATGTTTAACATTACTAAGCAGAAACAGCATTCCTGCCCCAAGTATAAACCCGGTTTTTCGATATTAAATGCCGATCAACACATAATCAATACCGATATGGACTGGATCAATACAAATATGGACTGGGTCAATACCGATATGCATTGGACGATTGGTGTTTGCCTTGAGCGGCATTTCCAGCTACATCCAAACATATGTCGCAAAAAAGCTTTATCCTTGACCACAATGTCAACGCTGAGCGCATTGCCAAACGCATTGCGCGGGCGGGCATTTGCTCACGCCGGCAGGCAGAGTCCCGGATTCTTGATGGCCGCGTAACAGTTAATGGCAAGACGCTTACCAGCCCCGCCCTAAATGTAAACCCTAGGGACAAAATCACCATTGACGGCAAGCACCTTCCAGCACGTGAACCGACAGGATTGTGGCGCTATTACAAGTCGCGCGGCCTTGTAGTTAGTGACCGCGATGAACAAAATCGTGAGACTATTTTTGACCATTTGCCAAAAAGTTTGCCGCGCCTCATCACTGTTGGACGGCTTGATCTTGACTCCGAAGGCTTGCTGCTGATGACAAATGATGGTGACCTTGCCCGCCATCTCGAATTGCCATCAACCGGCTGGAGCCGCAAATATCGGGTTCGAGCACAAGGCCAGATTGATCAGGCAAAACTGGCCACCCTTGCCGATGGCGTGACCATTGAAGGCACCCGCTATGGGCAGATAATAGCAAAATTGGATCGGCAAATGGCAAGTAATGCATGGCTAACCATTGCGATCCGAGAGGGGAAAAACCGTGAAATCAGACGTATTATGGATTATTTGGGACATAAGGTCAGCCGCTTAATTCGCATTTCGTATGGCCCATTCAAGCTTGGCAATCTTGAGGATGGCGCTATCGAAGCGGTTAAAGACCGCGTTTTAGCGGATCAGCTAGGCATTGGCGATAGCGTAGCAGATGCCAGCGATAAACCCACCCTTTCTATCAACAAACTGGCCCATAATTCTGCTGGTAAAAGAGGTAGACATGCGAATCATAGCCGGAAGGCGTCGCGGAACCGCTCTAACAAAACTTGACGCCGTTAATACACGGCCGACCGCCGACCGGGTCCGTGAGTCACTGTTCAATATTTTGCAAGGCGGTCGTTTTGGCCGGCTATTAAACGATTGTAATGTCATTGATCTTTTTGCTGGCACTGGTGCGCTCGGTCTTGAGGCTGTATCCCGTGGAGCAGCCTTTGCCAGTTTTGTTGAAAATGATAGCGATGCACTGGCTGTATTGCGAGCCAATATTGCCAAGCTTAGGTTCCAGTCATCAACCGCTGTTATGGCTGTTGATGCCTTATCGCTGTTGCACTGGCGGGGCGCACCGGCGCAATTGGTTTTTGCTGATGCCCCATATCAAAGCGGAGGTGGCGTAATTGCCGTAAATGCCCTCGCCAACATTGGCGCATTGGCCGATGGGGCGATAATTGTGGTGGAAACTGGGAAGTCCGAAACGCTATATATCGCTACTGGTGGTACATCCCCCTACACCATGATTGAGGCACGCAGCTATGGAAAGGCGATGCTGCATATTCTTACCTATCAGGGCTAGCTGCGGCCAAATAGCCGCTCAATATCCGCCAATGATAGCGCTACCCATGTAGGGCGACCATGATTGCATTGTCCGGATCGCGGGGTAGTTTCCATATCCCGCAAAAGCGCGTTCATTTCTGCGCCATTCAGGGCCCGGCCTGCGCGCACCGATCCATGGCATGACACGGTTGCTAGAACATGATTAATTCGGTCCTCGAGGCTGGTGCTACCTCCAAGCTCAACCAGCTCTTCAGCAATATCGGTCACAAGCTGTTTAATATTGGGCGTCCCCAGCAACGCCGGGATGGCCCGCACAACAACGGCACCCGTCCCAAAAGTTTCGACAATAAGTCCCATTGATTCCAGCATTTTGGTTGCATCTGCAAGTGCTGCAGCAAAATGATCAGCCAGCGAGACAACTTCAGGCAAAAGCAATGTTTGTGAGGCAACACCTTTTTCGGCAAGGGCGAGTTTCATGCGTTCCATCACAAGCCGTTCATGGGCCGCATGCTGATCAATAATGGTCAACCCATCTTCAGTCTCAGCAACAATGTAGGTTTTATGAAGCTGGGCACGAGCGGCACCAAGTAAATGCTTGCGGTGCATTCTATCAGCTTCATCATGCCCTCCATCAAACGCAGCCCGCGCTTCCGGAACCGCATCATCACCCAATAAACCGGTATTCGTTAAATCTGCTGGCTGGGCGTTATTCGTCTGATAGAGTGATCTTGCCGATGCTAGGGCAGACGACAGCTGGCCAGAAGATGGTTTAGTCAAAAAGGGACGTCGCCACTTACTTTGTAGCACTGCATTGCCTGACCTGCCCATTTCACCTGATTCGCTGGTTTCACCTGTACCGGTTACCCCATCTAGTGCGCCAAATAGGGCGTTCGAAAATTTGCCCATTGCCGCCTGACCACCAGCGCCCGTTGCCTGAATACTACCATCCCGCAACCTTGCCACGAGGCCGCCAACAAGCAAACCACGAACTGCGGCGTCGTCTTTGAACCGAACTTCAGCTTTCGCCGGATGTACATTTACATCAACCGATGACGCTGGCATATAAAGGAACAATAAGGCTATTGGGTGCCGTCCACGCGGCAAAGTATCGCCATAGCCAGCCCTAATCGCCCCCAACAGTGCCCTATTGCGGATGGGGCGTCCATTTACAAACAGAAAAATATTCGCCGTTGTTGGCCGGTTCAATGTGGGTAGCCCGGCAAATCCTTTTAGGCTGATATCATCACGAGCCGCTTCAAGCTCTATAGCTTCGTTGGCGAAAGTCTGCCCTATTATGGCACCAATGCGCGCTTGTAATCCTCCTTGTCCGGGCAGACACGCGGGCAAATCTAGCAGCACGCGATCATCCGCCTTGAGATGGAATCCGACCGATGGCCAGGCAAGTGCAAGCCGCCGCACAATATCCAAACATTGCCCCAGTTCGGTGCGTTCAGTCTTTAAAAACTTTAACCGTGCCGGCACGGCCTTAAAAAGTTGTGTCACAGAAATCATCGATCCTTTGGCCAAAGCAGCTGGTTGTGGATTGGACATGCGCCCTCCATCCACAACAACGCGCCAAGCATGGGCAGAATCTGTTGTAATCGAAGTAAGTGACAAGCGTGAGACCGCCCCAATTGAGGGCAAGGCTTCGCCACGAAACCCCAGCGAACTGATACGATCCAGCGAGTCATCTGGCAGTTTTGAGGTGGCATGACGTTGTACAGAGAGCGCCATATCATCAGCACTCATTCCGCAGCCATCGTCAACTACGGTGATCTCATCAATACCGCCACGCCGCAATGTGATATTGGTCTGCTTCGCTCCCGCATCAAGCGCATTTTCAACCAATTCTTTAAGCGCGCTAGCAGGCCTCTCAACAACTTCACCCGCTGCAATTTGGTTGATCAGCCGGTCAGGAAGCTGGCGAAGGGTGGCCATGGCTGCAATCTAGTTTATGCTAAGCGGTTGATCGCTTATTGGATCAATGGCTTTCGTACCGCCTTCTGTTGGGGCCAGCCCCTCAGAGCGGTTTTTGCGAAGCCTTGAATCCTCTGCCATCTTATCAAGAACAGGCCCAATATCAGGCAAACCACCAAACAATAGTTGCAATGGCAACCGTTTTTCTAGCTGAACGCCATAGGTTTCTTCATCAACCTTGGTCCGGATATCCTCCGGTACAGTTGAAAAATCAAATAACCCGGTAAAGCTGGAGTTCTCCACACTATTTATGTCAAGCAATTTGGCAGTTTGAGATTGTGCGTTACCCTTGCTGGTTTCGCTTTTTTCAATTATCTTCGCTGCGGAGTCGGAAAATCCGGGAGGCAAAGATAATGGCGGGCGCACCACAACCTGAAATTCATCAGGCTTCGATTTTTCTTTCCCGATTGAGCGCCGGAAATCTGAACAAGCCGAAAGCCCAAGCACTATGATAATGGCTATGGCCGTTAATATTGATTGTCTGGTCATGTCGCGTCTGTCTCCTGTCCAAACAAAATGCTGTAGGCCCACAGTCCGGCCCCAATGGTAATTGTTGTATCAGCAACGTTAAAAGCTGGCCAATGCCAAGCGCCAATGTGAAAGTCTATAAAATCAACAACGCGGCCAAAACGCAACCGGTCAATTGCATTTCCAATCGCGCCGCCAGCGATTATTGCTCCGGCAAAGCGCTGGCGTCGGTCAAGCTGTGGTAGAACCCAGATAAACCAACCACTTACTAAGAAGGCAAGTGCGGATAGCCCAATACGAACCCACAGCCCTCCATCAGACAGTAAGCCAAAACTCATACCGCTGTTCCAAACTGGAACCAGGTTCAGGTTCACGCTAACCTTGATATAACGCGGCGGATCAAACAACAAATGCAACATAATCTGTTTGCTTATCTGATCAGCACACAGAACGATCAAAAAGACCAGAACAAATGTGGGTAAGTTTAGACCTTCAGATTTCAGGGGTACTGTCATCATACTAACTTCGCTAACGCGTTGTAACAACGGTCACAAACATCACGCGAAACACTGACTTCAGAGCATACTTTCCAACACCTTGCGCATTTTTCACCCTCAGGCAAAGCAAAACCAACCGCAATATCATTGATCGCCTCAAGGCGAAATGCATCGGGCGGTGCTGTGTCGGCGGTCAAGATTGCCTTCGAGGTAATAAAAAGGCTTGCAGCATCCTGGTTTGCAAAGACTGACAACATATCTTCCGGAACATAAACTGTTGGCGCAGCCTGCAAAGAGGCACCAATCTTGCCATCATTACGGGCCGACTCCAATGCGCTCATTACTACTTGGCGTATTCTCCGAATCTGCGTCCACCTTCTCTCAAGATCATTGTCATGCCATTCAGGTGAAATTGGATCATAGCTGCGCAAATGAACCGAATTTTCAATATCCGAATGGCGTGATTGCCATGCCTCCTCAGCAGTAAAACACAAAATTGGTGCCAACCATGCGGTTAAGCGATTAAACACCTCATCCATCACTGTACGGCAAGCACGCCGAGCCGTTGAGCTCTTGTCATCGCAATATAAAGTATCTTTCCGAATCTCGAAGTAAAATGCAGATAGATCGCTGTTGCAGAATTGGTGAAGTTCAGAAAAAATACCGTGGAAATCGTATTCCTCGGTCAGTTTTCGAATAGTCACATCGATTGTAGCTAGCCGGTGGAGCACCCATTTCTCCAAATCAGGCATAGCCGAATAAGTAACCGCCTCATCCATACTGTACCCGTCCAACGCCCCAAGCAAATAGCGCAACGTATTGCGGAATCGCCGATAGTTATCAGTAGTACGTTTGATAATTTCTGGGCCAATGCGCAAATCATTATAATAGTCAGAGCTAACAACCCAGAGACGTAGAATATCGGCACCATTCTGGTCCATGACTTTTTGTGGGGTCACCACATTACCAAGCGATTTTGACATTTTTCGTCCCTGTTCATCCAACACAAAGCCGTGCGTTAAAACCGCCTTATAGGGGGCGCGGCTGCGTGTTGCACAAGATTGCAATAATGACGAATGGAACCAGCCACGGTGCTGATCTGATCCTTCAAGGTATAAATCAGCCGGGCTGGATAGATCATCACGATCTTCTAAAACGAAAGCATGGGTAGAGCCTGAGTCAAACCAAACATCCAAAATATCGGTGATTTTTTCAAAGTCATTTGGATCATAATCTGGCCCAAGGAAACGCGAAGGGTGAGATGCAAACCAGCAATCGGCACCTTCGACCTTAATTGCATCAACAACCCTAGCATGAACAGCAGGATCACGTAATGGTTCGCCTGTTTCCTTATTGACAAAAATGGTCAACGGCACACCCCAAGCTCGCTGACGGCTGAGACACCAATCGGGCCGCTGATCAATCATCGTTGTTAAACGCTTTTGTCCAGCTGCCGGGTAAAAAGTTGTTTTTGCCAATTCGTTAAGCGCAGTATGACGCAAGCCATGGGATTCCATTGAAACAAACCATTGCGCGGTATTGCGATAAATTACCGGCGCCTTTGACCGCCATGAATGGGGATAGGAATGCACAAGCTTACCAATCCCAATGACCCCTTTGTGTGAAGCGATAAGATCGGCAATTTTTGCATTATCACGAAGCACATGCATGCCACCAAATATCGGTAGATGCTCCATGATTTGGCCGTTTTCATTGACCGTGTCAGGAACCGCTATACCGTGCTCTAGATGGGCGAGCTCAAAATCTTCCACCCCATGGCCCGGGGCAATGTGAACGAAGCCCGTTCCCTGTTCTGTAGTCACATGACTTCCTGCCAATAATGGCACATCGTAATCATAGCCATGACCAGCCATCGGATGCGCAGTGACTGTCCCAGACATTTCGCAACCCATCAGACTTGCCCGAAGTAAAGTTTTACCAACACCGATTGCCTCGATCACATCACCGGCCAAATCATCAGCAATAACTAGAACATCACCCTTTTCGCACAGACTTCCATCATTCGGTTCAACCACCTCGACGACTTGATAGCTAATATCATTACCGTAAGCCACGGCACGGTTACCCGGCATGGTCCATGGTGTTGTAGTCCAAATAATGATTGAAGCGTCTTCGAGAGCTGGATGCGGCGCTTTTTTAACTGGAAAACGCGCATAAATCGTGACCGATGTATGATCTTGATATTCAATTTCAGCCTCTGCAAGGGCCGTTTTTTCAACAGGTGACCACATCACCGGTTTAGCGCCACGATAAAGGCTACCATCCATAAGAATTTTTCCTAATTCTTCAGCAATCCTAGCCTCCGCCGAATAGGCCATGGTGGTATAGGGTTCATTCCAATCACCAAGTACACCAAGTCGTTGGAATTCATTCGATTGCACCTCCAGCCAATGCGCTGCAAAATCTCGGCATTCCTGACGAAATTCAGCTACTGGAATTGCATCTTTATCTTTACCCTTTTTGCGATATTGTTCTTCAATTTTCCATTCGATCGGCAACCCGTGACAATCCCAGCCCGGCACATAATTAGCATCCTTCCCGAGCATTGACTGTGACCGATTTATAACATCTTTCAGAATCTTATTCAGCGCATGGCCAATATGCAGCTGGCCATTGGCATATGGTGGACCATCATGAAGAACAAATGTCGGTGCACCTTTTCGCACATCACGCAGCTTTCCATAAATATCTATATCCTGCCAATTTTTCAAAATTTGTGGTTCTTTTATTGGTAAACTACCCCGCATTGGAAAATCTGTTCTAGGTAGAAAAACTGTATCTTTATAACTCATGATAGGCTCAATCTATTATCTTGGTTAAGAACGCTAAATGAAAGGAGGCTCAGTCTCGGCTAGCTAAAAGAGAATGGAGGCAAAAGCTGCCGTGCTTTTTCTGCATCCAAACCAATTTGATGGGTTAATTCTTTAATACCAGAAAATTTCTGTTCTGGCCGCAAAAACGTCTTTAACCGCACCAATAAACGCTTACCATAAAGTTCAACATCGCGATCAAATAAGTGCGTTTCACATAAAACACCCCTATTTTGCACGGTTGGCCTGATACCAATATTAGCAACACCATTGCCAATTTTCCGAATTCGACCATTATCTTCTTCCAGATCAATCTCTACCGCATACACACCGAATGCAGGGAGTTGCAATGATCCAAGTGGAATGTTTGCGGTGGGAAAACCAATGCTGCGCCCACGCGCGTCACCCTTGATTACCTTGCCGGTGACTGCCCAATCACGGCCAAGCATCACTGCCGCCGCCTCAGGATCACCAGCTTGTAACGCCGCCCGGATCCGGCTAGATGAAATGACCGCAGTATTATCATCAACTAAGAGCGGGAGAGCAGTTGCCTCCATACCAACATCCTTGCCAATCTTGTTAATTGTCTCAAAATCACCCCCACGCTCCTTGCCAAAGGCAAAATCAATCCCTGCGAACAGATGCCGAACTCCCAAGCTGACCAACACATGGCTGATAAAATGGCGAGCATCAGTTTTGCGCAACGCATCATCGAAGCGCAAGTGGATAACCTTTGCCGGTGCACTCTGGCCAAGCAAATCAGATAGCAGCCGCTCTTTTTCCCGCCGATCCGCAAGGTGAAACGGGGCGTCATCCCGGCGAAAAAATTCCCGTGGATGCGGGTCAAAAGTAATTACTGCGGAGGTAAGATTATTGCGTTGCGCCGCTCCAGTTGCCGCGGCAACGACCTTTTGATGCCCACGATGCACGCCATCAAAATTGCCAATTGCCGCAGCTAGTCCTGCCGTACTAGAACAGTCTTGTGCCAGCGGCGCATCGTTGATTGCCCAATTAATCACATCAACCATATTTGCCTTTTGGTTTTTCATAGCGCGGCACTATATCGCCGAAACCGCCGTAATATCAATCTTTGATCTTGAAAATATGTTATCATTAGGCCTTATTTAATACGGACGATTACATCACAACCTTCATAAAACCATATCCACTTGTCCAAATGAATATTTTTACATCATCTAACGGATTTGTTACACTAGTCCACCATGTCTAAAAAGCTTTGATAAGAATGGTGGACGGTGGTTAAAGATGCCCCTAGCGGCAAACTCTTCCAGGCAAATGAACGTGACGGGCACCCTATGGAAACAATCACAAAAAACCTGTTTTCTTTTGATCTAATGAGTCAATATGGCACTGATTTCGTGCTAGGGCTTAGCATGCAAGTGATAGCGGGCATTTTAACCATTTTCATTGGTTTCTGGCTATCCGGACGTGCGAGCCGTCTTGTGATATCGGCCTTTAGCAAAATTGATCAGATTGATAAAACCATTATCCCAATGATTGGGGCATTGGTGCGTTATGCCGGCATGACGCTTACCCTTGTGGTTGCGCTTGGCAAATTTGGTGTTGAGACAACATCGATCATTGCTGTTCTTGGTGCGGCGGGCCTTGCTATTGGCCTTGCCCTGCAAGGCACGTTATCAAACGTTGCGGCCGGGCTGATGTTAATTTTCTTGCGACCATTCAAGATTGGTGATTGGGTTGAAGCGGCTGGAATGTCCGGCACAGTGCGAGAGATTGGTTTATTCACAACGGTTATAGACACTTTCGATCGTGTTTTCATCAGTGTACCCAATTCATCGATCTGGTCATCAAATATTGTCAACCATTCTCGGTATGGTGAACGCAGACTGGATCTTGATATTGGAATTGCTTACGAGAGTAGCCTAGATGATGCCGAAGCGGCCCTTTTGAAATTGGCAAACGATAGTCGAGTTCTCGCCACCCCGCCACCTCGCTTCCTTGTTGTAACTTATGCTGACTCAGCCATAATCGTGCGGTTGCGCGTTTATGCAAACTACGCAGACTTTTTTGACCTTCAATATGATTTACAGCGCAACTTAAAAGAAGTACTGGCAAAGCATAATGTCTCAATTCCCTACCCGCACCGTGTTATGCATCATGTTGGCGACGCATCAATCGAGCGTCCTTCTGACAGAGTATGAAAAGAAAACTTGCACCCACACGCATCACCCGTGAGACGTTAGAGGACTGGTGTGTCGCAACCATGGCACGCGAACGTGATGGCCGAGAAGCAACCGTCGCAAGTGAAGATCAATTATTGCAATCACGACGGAACATAGTCCCTGATGACTCTGATTGCCGGGACCTATGGGTCTTCGGCTACGGCAGTCTGATTTCCAACCCCATCATTGCCCATGACCAATGCTTGACCGCCCAAATCCATGGTTATCATCGGCGATTTTGTCTTTGGACAAAGATTGGCCGCGGCACGCCAGAATTTCCAGGCCTTGTACTATCGCTTGATTATGGTGGCTCTTGTGTCGGGGTAGCTTACCGACTTGAAACAGACACGGCAATCGCTGAGCTGGACTTATTATGGCGGCGTGAAATGCTTACCCTGGCCTACGATGCGCGCTGGTTGCATCTACACACGGCCAAGGGGATCAAACGCGGTCTTGGCTTTGTTGCCAACCGTGAAATCCCAGCCTACGCCCCACCCATGCGGTTCGAAGATACCGTAAACACGGTGGCAACGGCTATTGGCTTTAATGGGCGTTGTTGTGATTACTTATTTGATACACTCGCCGGAATAAAAGAATACGGCATTCATGACACAAAGATGGAGAAACTCGCAAATGCGGTGTCACAGAGGCTTGCATCAATTGAATAATTTAAGTACTTACGTGAGTGCTGTTGGACGTTGCGGCTGTGGCGGAATGGTAGACGCGGCGGATTCAAAATCCGCTTCTGGCGACAGAGTGGGGGTTCAAGTCCCTTCAGCCGTACCAACTGGAACCCAATGAAAGGGATTTTTAACCCCATTGCAATGCGGTGCAAATCCGTACGGCGTAATCTGTGGTGACCAATGCTACTTTGGCGTCTCATAAAACAACAATATGATTTCATTATCAGCATTGCTGCAACAAAGCTGGCGGTCTCAGTACTGTATATCTTTGCAGTTCTCGAGTCGGTCATCATTCCCATCCCGGCAGATCCGTTGCTTATTGCCACTGTGCTTGCCCGGCCCAAACGTTGGCGCCATCTTGCCTTAGGATGCACCATAGCATCTGTAATTGGCGGTGTCGGTGGCTGGGCTCTCGGCACATTCTTTAGTCCTTATCTACGCGAATGGCTAGCTATGTTACCTGAAAGCCTAGTCGCCCCCGCAGCCTTTACGGCAGTCGAAACCGGATTTGCGAAGTTTGGTATTTTCCTGGTGTTTCTTGGAGCTTTTTCACCACTGCCTTACAAGGTTATTGCGGTTAGCGCGGGTATTGGCGGGTTCGGCCTTTTACCATTTATTATGACCTCACTTATCGGTCGTGGGCTCCGGTTTGCAATTGTTGCAGGCATTGCAAAAAACAATGGAAACCCTAAGGTGGTTGTTCTGCTTGTCACCGTCCTTGTCTGTTTGTTCGCGGGAACTCTATGGCTTATAAGATGAAACCAACTTTCATTCCACCCATCGGCCAACGACTCGGCCTAATTATTGCTGGCGGCATTTCCACCACATTACTTGGCGGTGCTTTACTATTTCAATATTTTGGCGGACTTGCACCTTGCAGTTTGTGTATTTGGCAACGGTGGCCGCATCTCGCAGTGATAGTTGTGGCGCTTATTGGGTTGCGCGGCGTTATGCCGCGCGGCATGCTTTGGCTGACTTTTATTGCTGGCAGTATCAGCGCAGGCCTCGGCAGTTATCACGCTGGTGTTGAATACGGCTTTTGGACTGGACCAACCGGTTGCTCGGCCAATCTGCTTCCTGATGGCGACATCAAAGCTTTGACCGAGCAACTGCTTGTCACGCCGCTCGTACGCTGTGATGAGGTAACATGGTCGCTATTTGGCCTATCGATGGCGGGCTGGAACGCACTGATCAGCCTTGACATTATCGCTGCGGCTCTTATTTCGTTAAGGCGCTTTTAAATTGCCCCTTTTCTCCAAGGCAGCCAAAGGAATTCTCATGACCGTCAACAAAGATACCACAGAACGATCCGACCTTGAGAGATACATTCGCGTTGATCATGCTGGTGAACGCGCGGCCCAGCAAATCTATCGAGGTCAGCTTATCGTGCTCGGTAAACATGAAATGGGTGATGAGATTCGTCACATGATGGAACAAGAGGTCGAACATCTCGAAACTTTTGATACGCTTATTAATGAACGCAAGGTACGGCCATCCTTTTTAGACCCAGTCTGGGGAGCCGCCGGGCTTGCGCTTGGCTTGGTGACAGCGGCGATGGGGCCGAAGGCGGCCATGGCATGCACAATCGCTGTGGAAGAGGTGATTGGTGAACATTATCAGAAACAGGCAGAAAACCTTGGATCTGATGAAGCAAGCCTGAAAAAGACAATTGAACGGTTCCGCGATGAGGAACTCGAGCATAGGGATATTGCGGTCGATTATAAGGGGCGCGAGGCGCGGCATTACAAAATGCTACATGATGTGATCCAAAAGGGGTGCAGGACCGCGATTAAAATCGCCAAAAAAATTTAACCCCGCGTGATTAAACCTTTCGCTTTGGCTTACTCGTCAGCCTGTAATTCGCTATCCCAATATAAGTAATCACGCCAGGACTCATGCAGATAATTGGGCGGAAAAGCACGCCCATTTTCTTGCAGTTGCCATACGTTTGGGGCCACGGGTTTGGCCAAAGGCTGCATATTACATTGCTCGGGGAGTTTGTTACCTTTACGGAGGTTACACGGGCTACAAGCGGCAACAACATTGTTCCAGTTCGTGCGACCGCCCCTGGACCGCGGTACGATATGATCAAAGGTCAGTTCCGAAGCAGAGAAACCACTGCCACAATATTGACAGGAAAACCGGTCACGGAGAAAAACATTAAAACGGGTAAAGGCCGGATTGCGCTTTTGCGGCACATATTCCTTTAGCGCAATCACTGATGGAAGACTGATTTTAGTGCTTGGGGATGAAATTGACTCCTGATATTCGGAAATAATGGTCACGCGGTCCAAACAGACAGCCTTTATTGTGTCCTGCCATGACCATAGTGAAAGGGGAAAATAATTTAGCGGCCGAAAATCTGCATTCAAAACCAGTGCTGGTGAAAAGCTACCTGCGTTCATGGATGTCCTTTCCTTTGGCAATGTGCCAACGATAAAATCAAAACATGACATCCGAACAAAAACAACCCTTGGTTTTCAACATAAGCAGAGAAAATTAACAATACCCGATAAATATAGAATGTGACTCTGGCTTATGGTTTTATGTCCAGTCCAGAGCATAATTAACCGATCCTTCTTAACTGCCTTAATTTGACCAAAGAAGATCTAGGTTGGAAGATATTTTGCCAAAAACTCAATTGCCGCCGACAACCCGTCAGGGTTAATCCCGTGTCCAAGTCCGATGCAGTCCACCGTTTCGACTTCAATTGATCGGGCTTGTAAAATATCGCGAGATAGTGCTTGAAATTGAAAAGGCACCACTTCATCCTTTGTCCCATGGACGAGCAGCACAGGTGAATATTGAGCACTGTTGCCATTTTCAACGAGATCTTCATGAAGCAATAGGGTACCAGAAAAACTGATAATTGCGGCTGGCGCTGGTGTCTGGCGCAATCCACAATGAAGGCTCATCATCCCACCTTGTGAAAAACCAGCCAACGCCACTGCAGATGCAGATAAATTCAATGTATCTAACGCATCTAAGAGAGCATTATCAATAAAGGGTGCCGCAATGATTGGGCCGTTTACCCGGTCATCAATATCAAACCACTCCCGGGCTTCAGGGTTCATTTTACATGGAGCTGGTCCGTTTGGCACAAAAAACGCTGCGCCCGGAAAACGCAGCGAAATAGGATGTGCAAGGTTGGCAAGGTCTTCACCGTCGGCGCCCCACCCATGCAGAAGCATAATTAGACTGTTGGCAATCCCACCACATGTCGGTTTGATGAACGGACCAGAGAGGTCACCAAAACGTCGCATTTCCAAAACTATTCTCCTGTTCTTTTGGTTGATGTCTCCATTGCAGCCATCAAACTACAAAGGGAACTTAGCATCATAACTTATTCTCGTCCCTGATTGACGATACAATCATTTAACGATAGGTCTGAAACAAGAAAAACAGCCGGATAGCCGTCATGAAGCGCCCTTTTGTCACCCGCTTTGCCCCGAGCCCAACAGGTGCCTTGCACCTTGGCCACGCATATGCGGCGAGAGTGGCACATGACTTTGCCGCCAGATCAGGCGGCAAAATGATTTTACGAATTGATGATATTGACCATACACGCTGTCGGGATGAATTTATCCTGCCAATTCTGAGGAATCTTGCTTGGTTGGGCTTAAATTGGTACGGAGTTAACCCTAATGATGTCACTACCTCTTGCATCACAAATCAGAGTATATCTCGACAATCACACCGCAAAGCGCAATATCAATCTGCTCTAAAAATCTTGGATGATTTAGGTCTCATATATCCTTGCTACCTGAGCCGGCGTGAGTTGAACGAGCTATTAAGCGCGCCACATGGGTTGCCATCACCACAGGTGAGAACAGATCAGCGTTCCCAGCGAGTGATGACAGATACGGATCAGCTTTTAAGCTCTAACGAGCAGGAGTTGCGTCGGACCGCGGGGAGAGCACCCGCTTGGCGGTTACGTATGAATGCGGCGCTTAAAAAGGCCCAACAAATGAGTCCCAACCAGCTATTATGGTTTGATTATATTACCGGCCATAAATTAGCCAAGCCTGAGGAGTTTGGTGATGTCGTCATCGCTAGAGCCGACATTGCCGTATCTTACCATTTGTCAGTCGTTGTTGATGATGCATTGGATGGGATAAATCTTGTGACGCGCGGCAATGATCTTGCCCAATTCACCGATCTACATCGTTTATTACAGACGTTGCTAGGCTTACCTGTGCCAGAATATTGCCATCATACTCTTATTTGCGATGCGAGTGGCAAACGGCTTGCTAAGCGAGATTCCTCTCATGAGCTTGACGACATGAGAGAACTTAATAATGATCCGGAAAACGTTTTTGCAAAAATGCCACCTCTACCCGAATTGAGACCATAATGAACTTTTACTGGATTATTAAGATGTCTTTGTTCTAACCCCACACCACTTTTGAAAAGTTATATAAAACTTCGAACAAATGGTTTGAGTGGATCCACGGTAATCCTTTTTTGATGATTAAATGGTCAGTGGGGTTGACTTAAAATGCAATTGCTTACATTATAAAAAACCACCAAACTATAGTTTGAGTGTTTCCTCCCTGAACTCGGTCGTGAATTTTCTCACGGCCTCTTTTTTACTTTTTATCAATACAAAATGGTCACCTGAAGTTTTATTGTTTCCATTGCGTCGATTGTAAAACGGTGAGATTAACACTGCTTCATTGCAGCATCGATTTTCAAAACAATATAAAGCATAGCAGTACAGAAAGCGTCTATTAACTATCAAAACTGATCAATCACGCCACACCAAGCTAGTGTATTTCTCAAGCCTATGTGCTCAAACGCGTTTGAACCACGTTAAATATTATGCTTGAGTGGGACGCGACATCGCCAGCCACAAAATTGACGCCGCAATGATCAGCACCGGTCCCAATGCAGATAAGACCATCACTTCCCAACCAAACTGGCTGTGCAACACTCCTGCCGTCAGCGATGCAACCGCAACCGTTGCAGTGGTCACCAAATCAGCGATGCCTTGAACGCGGCCGCGCTCTTCCGGCAGAGCAACGCTGACAACAAGCGAGCTTCCTCCAATAAACAAAAAATTCCAGCCGAGTCCCATCATCGCTAATGAAGCAAAATACCACCAAAACGTGTCGCCAGCTAGTGCGCAGCTGATCGCTAAAAAATAAGTTAAAATGCCAAATATCAAAATAACCTGTGCGCCAAAGCGTGCAATCAAATTTCCGGTAAAAAAGGCCGGGGCAAACATCGCAACAACATGCCACTGAATGACCGTAGCATTTGCCGACGTGCCCATTTTGGCTATATTCACAATTTGTAATGGGGTCGCTGTCATCATATAACTCATTAGCGCATATCCAATTGCAGCACTAATTGTCCCAACAACAAAGACTGGCATTTTAAAAAACACGTTGATAGGCCGCCCTCCCGCCTTAGTACGATTAGGTTTTGGAATATCTATCCCACTAAGAGTTATGAGCGATAAGACCTGTATCAATGCGATGCTGAAGAAACACCCTGCATATAAATGACCGGGCACGAGCTCAACCGCATTGCGGGCAATTTCAGGACCCAGAAAGGCCGCCAGCAAACCTCCAGCAAGCACATAGGATATCGCTCGCGGCTTTTGTGAGTTCTCAGCGCTGTCTGCCGCCGCATAACGGTAAAAGCCAGCGCAGCCTTGCGCAATGCCAAGGCACATCGATGCCACACAAAATAGCGTAAAATTCATAAGTAAAATGGCAATGCCTTGCGTGAATGTTGCTACCGCCGCAATCAACACGCCGGCAATAAATATTGGCCTTCGGCCAAACTTTACCATCAAAAGTGATGCAGGCAATGTTGTTAGCATCGAGGCCACAAACTGCAATGACAGGCCAAGCGTTGCGAGCCATGTTACTGGCGACAACAAACTACCCACAAGTGCTGTGTTGATTATGTTCACATTCATTGTTGTCATCGACAATGCCTGTGCCACCGATAGCCTCAACACATTGCCCGTATTACTTTTCATTTTCAAAACAACACCCGTAGTTTTTGTAACCTTTTAAGCGCCTCAAAAAAAGATTGTGAATGCCGTGCATCTCAATATTTACCTAATAGTATGATTTTCACAGCTCATTAATCGAGCGGGGAATTTATGCCGGATAAAAGCAGCAATCCAGCGTTAAGCGTGATTTTTCAAAACTTGGTGTCACCCTTGCGGAATTCGGTTGACCTCGGCTCAGATTGCGGGAACTGTTTGGGCATGATAACAGTGAACACGTTTGGCGCTCCCGCATCTGGTCCCAAATCGACCACCGGCATTCTCCAACTTTGCGCGGCTATGCTTTTGATTCCGGCTCTTGATGTCTTTGCCAAACTTCTCGGACAAACACTTGATCCGGTTGAAGTGACATTTATGCGATTTGTTGTGCAGACCATGCTGATGGCCCCCTTGGTCATGTGGACTCGTCAATGGCACGTGCCTGATGGCACTCTGAGCATGCAATTTGCTCGCGGCGTGCTACTAGCCATCGCAACAGTTTGTTTTTTTGCTGCCCTTCAGCATTTGCCAATGGCCGAAGCAATCTCAATTTACTTTATCCAACCACTAATCCTAACAGCTTTATCGGCAGTGTTCCTTGGCGAACAAATTCGCCGACGTCGTATCATTGCCATTATTATTGGCTTGCTTGGTGTTGCTATCATTTTACAGCCTAGCCTAATGATCTTTGGGCTCCCCGCCCTTTTTCCATTAGGTTCCGCGTTTGCCATGGCCGGATATGTAACGATTACCCGGCAACTAGCAGGAAAGGCGCACCCGTATCAAATGCAGTTCATCGTTGGATTTACGGCGACGCTGTTTCTCGGAGCCACCATGCTTATTGGACAGATTTTTGAAGTTGCCGGCACCAGTTTCATCATGCCCAACGTTCAACAAATTGAATGGATCATCTACATGGGGCTCGTGGCCACCATCGGACACCTCTTGATTGTTTGGGCTGCAAACAACGCGCCAGCAAGCCTTTTAGCACCTTTCCAATATACCGAAATCATTTCATCGGTTATTCTGGGTTATTTGGTATTTAATGATTTACCCGCCAAAAGCACAGTTCTTGGTGTTAGCATCATTGTCGTTTGCGGGGTTTATTTATTTCACCGTGAACGTATCGCCGACCAACATTACCGCTAGTCTTCAATAAACAAAAAAGTTTATCTAACTGTAATTTAGCCGATGTCTTTTTCGTGATGCCGGCGTTGTCTTATAAACTGCAACGTTGAAAGGGGTAAACTGAGCGTATAGGTCAGAACAACTACCATATAAGTGAGCCATGGCTCGGTAACGACCGCTGCTCCCAGCAGGCCAATAGTTGCCAGAACCGGTAACACTGACGACACAGGTAATTTCATTCGTTTGCCAGCAAATGTAGGTAAAGAACTGACTGCCCCTGCCCCAACTAGCACTAACCACGCCGATACCCATCTCGCCTCCTGCACGATCTCAAGCTGAAATTGCAAATCGATCACAATAGGCAAGAGCACAAGAAATCCAGATGCTGGCGCAGGGATGCCGGTAAAATAATTTTTCGCATATTCTGGTGGATCAGTAAGTTCAGAGTCAAAGCGGGCGAGCCTCAAGGCAATTGAAACCGCATAAAACAGCGTTGCCCACCAGGCAATTGTTCCCGCACCCTGCAACGCCCAGATATAAAGACATAACGCAGGCACTACGCCAAAAACCACCATATCAGATAGACTGTCCAAGGCCGCTCCAAAGGCACTAGAGGTTTGAAGCCTTCGCGCTGTGCGACCATCAAGGGCATCAAATACCGCCGCAACACTAATGAGCACAATCACCCCTGCCCATCGTCCATCCATAGCAAAACGCAAAGCTGTCAGACCAGAAACAAACCCCGAAATAGTCAAAATGTTTGGTAACAACCAATATATCGATACCGACCGAAAGTTGCGTTTTTTACGCGGGCGTTCATTCATTAACGGCGAACCCCGTCTGTAATTTCTAACATTTTGCCCGACAAATCAGCAAGGATGCTCTCACCAGCAATAGCAGTTTGACCAACCAAAACATTAACAGATGCCGTAGCGGGTAACCAAACATCAACACGGCTACCAAACCGGATGATGCCGTATTGTTGACCAACATTTAGGTGATCACCAACCGCCGATTCCAGCAAAATTCGACGAGCAACAAGTCCAGCAATTTGGACAACACCAATTTTCTGGCCAGATGCCATTTCAACAATCATACTCTGTCGTTCGTTTTGCTCAGATGCTTTATCAAGGCTCGCATTGAAAAACGCCCCCTTATGATACGCTGTGGCAACTACTTTTCCAGCAACTGGAGATCGGTTTACGTGGACATCAAAAACATTCATGAAAATTGAAATTCGCCTCCATTCACCAATAGGCAAACCAAGATCCTTAGGCACCGGTGAAACACCCGTTGAGAGAATGCGACCATCAGCCGGCGAAACTACCAAATAATCAGTGATTGGCGTTGTGCGTTTTGGGTTACGAAAAAAATAAACGCACCACAGGGACAAAGTGATGCCAGGCAAGACAAATAACATCCAAAAATAGCTTATCGCGGCGGATACCAAAATAAATAAGAAAATAAAAGGCCAGCCAGCTGGATGAATAGGGACAAGTACTTCATCCTTGAAGCTTTTTAATATATTCATTTATTCAACCCTGTATTTGATGTCGGAAGCGTCTGATCATAATTCCTTTTATATTGTAAGCTATATTGATCAAGGACGCGAGGCCGCTACAGTATCCATTTACAGTGCAAAAATCATCAAATATTTCACTGATACTTTTATCCAAAATCACCAATCCCAGATTTACAGTATCTGCTAGCAAAATCGACAAAAACATATTTGGTCCCTCTTAAAGTGATATCCATGTTGCTCACGCTTGTTAACAATGATGAAAATATAAACCATCAAGCGAACAAAACAGTCAAAATCCAAAAATTTTATTGACAGTTTTTGAAATTTATCGACGGGATCATTCGGTAAGTTCTCAAAAATTCCAAACTATCTTTTTGGACCAGATGACTATTGACTGACCAACCATCCGTCCGCAGACTTGAAATATTGCCAACTTTGTTAACACAAACCTCAAATTTAAAGATCGGTCATTTGGCACTGGCAACCGATAGAGAGAATGGAAATCCAATGGATAAAGAATTGTTTGAGATTGGCCTTGAAAAGCGCAAAGCAACTCTAGGTGCAGACTATGTTCAAAAATCACTTGATGGCGCAGATGATTTTTCCCGTCCGTTTCAAGAAGCCATGACAGCATGGTGCTGGGGCTTTGGCTGGGGAGACGAGGCGATTGACGCAAAAACCAGGTCGATGATGAATTTGAGTATGATTGGTGCGCTCGGTAAAATGACAGAATGGGAACTACATTGTCGGGGTGCTATCAAGAACGGTGTCACGCGCGAGGAACTCCGCGCAATTATCCACGTGATTGGCATTTACTGCGGCGTGCCACAGGCCCTTGAATGCATGCGCGCCGCAAGAAATATAATTGATGAGGAAAAATAGAGAACATGATCGGTCAAAGAAACAAAACCACATCAACAACAAAATTCTTTACTCATGCATTTAAATCGGCTGTAAAGTACCCCTCGCGATTTT
This sequence comes from SAR116 cluster bacterium AG-325-I21, assembly GCA_003282865.1. Classification (GTDB taxonomy): domain Bacteria; phylum Pseudomonadota; class Alphaproteobacteria; order Puniceispirillales; family Puniceispirillaceae; genus UBA3439. Next base: position 44,226 of record QBYK01000008.1, read on the forward strand.
AAATTTTTACTGTTTCTATATCTATCTTAAAGTAATTAAGCCCTGATTATTTTGGAAGACAAAGCCCTTACATCGAGTGAAACGATAGTAAATTTTTGTATCATTATTGTTGTGGTATTTTTTTATTCCAAAAGCGAACGAAAATTGTAAATCACTCCGAAAAATAGGAGACCGTATTCAGGGTAAAAAAATGCGCAATATACTTTTTGTGCTCTTTTCACTTTCCTCACGATAAAAATAAAGACAACCTATTAATCGTTTAGACAGAGTAATGTCACAAACAATTGTTGATTTAGGGCGTAAACGACGTCCAAACCCAAGCTTTACCTTGATGCAATTCCAAAACATTCCTTCCCTAACGGAGATTTGTCATGCGTATGCCTGATAATTACCAACGGCAGAATTGCCTTGTTATTCCTTTTGTAAGGCCCGCAGCTAGCGAGGATGCCATCCTAAAAAGCAGTATTGCTACTGTTATTGCCGTTACGTTTTTGCATCATGAGGGCGAATCACCCGAAAAACGTTTGATTGAAATCATTGACGCCCCCGGTGAAGCAGAAATTCTTGATGTTGCGGATGTGATGGAAGAACGTGAAATTCACAGCAACTCACCGAGGCCTTACTTACAAACGGCCACGAAAATGATATAGTTATGTTGTCTCAGCAAGAATAGTCTAGTTTAAGAAATGCTGCACAAACGGTCATACGACAGCACTTGTGTGGTATGCACGACTGGCACTATTTTTGAAGCTTTTCAACAAGGTGCCAAGCCACCGGCATCAAACCGGCTGCAACCGCAAGCTTAAGAACATCACCGTAAAGAAACGGAAATACACCAGCCGTTAATGCCTTTTCAGCACCAATGAAAGTCGCGAGCCAGCTTGCCCCGGTTACATAAATAACAGCATTTCCAATCATCATGGCAACAATCGTGCTCATAATACCACGGCCCATGCCACGCTCCGCAAGAACGCCCATAACAACAGCGGCGATCAAAAACCCCCCTAAGTAACCGCCAGTCGGGCCAAGCAAAGTCGCAATGCCGAACGCCCCGCCAGCAAAAACCGGTAAACCAATAACTCCCTGCAGCAAATAAGCGGCTATTGTCGCTCCGCCAAGCCAAGGTCCGTAGACCATGCCTATCAACAATACCACTAACGTTTGTCCAGTGACAGGGACCGGATACAAGGGAATTTTGAATTGCGCTGACGTCGCCAATAAAAGGCTGCCAATAACTACGAGTAACGCCTTTACAGTTGCAGTCCACATGGCGCGTGATGATGACGGACCAGCAATAAGTGCTTCGGTTAAAACTGGAAAGCGGACTTTTACCGCATGTGAATTATGAACTTCGAGCATTGCTGGCCTCAAACAAATAACATTAACGTGCTGAATTATAGAGCCAGTGTAACGCGGAAGTAAAGTGGAGCACTTAAAGAACCGCATTCAGAACTTTATCAAACGCCGCTAATGGAACAATCACCGCATAGCCATCTCCCTTGCCGGCAATAATTGATATTGTTTTTGCAGTTGTGCGGTTCGATGTGCCAGTGCGATGGCCCATCTGCATAGTTAGATCATCTAGTGGCCAATCCAAACCCTCAGACCGGATAAAATGCTGGCATCCAAGTGGCCAAATTGAAATCCGACTCCCCCGATCGAGTAACAGCTTGATGTTACCTCGAAGCCGCAGAACAACATCTTGAGAACCGGCCAGCAAAACTGGTCGATCATGGTCCAAACGCGCCATCGCATCGAACGCAGCAAGCGAATGATCTAGTCGTCCATCCAGAAATCCAACACCAACTATTAGCGGGGCTTTTATCAACCGAAGGCACTTTTCAAAGTCTGTGTCATCCTGACCAGAGAGTCTGATTTGCCGAACCGAGACTGGCAGTTGGTCCAAATCCGTCACAGAATCCATGTCACCTATTACCAATTTTGGCAATAGGCCCGCATTTATGGCGGCGTTTAATCCTCCATCTGCTGCGAGCACCGGCCAGCTTTTAAACTTTTGCGTAAACTTCATAACCGACGGTCCAATTGGTGATGCGCCAAATAACACCGTTGGTACATCAAATTTCAAACGATCATTTTGCTGGATGTCCATGCTCGGCCCTTTGCAATCAGCGGTCAAATTTCATAGGCCCTTAACATCGCACCAAATACTCTTTTGTGACAAGGCTCCCAAACATATGTTTCTCAGCAACACCTTTCGGGTGACAGGGTCTTCTTAAACATTCTACGCTTGGCTGAAAACGGTGACACCCACCTCCTGATTTCCTCACAAAATATTGACCGTTGTGAACTTCTGTATTTTACACATCGGCGCACTTGCTATTAAAGATATCATTTTATATTGCATGGACGTTCTCTCATGGCACTTTATCACAACAAGTAAGAAAGTACTCGGCATCAATGTTTGAAATTATTCTATTTGCCCCGCAAATTCCACCGAACACAGGCAACATCATCCGGCTATCTGCAAACAGCGGCAATCGACTGCATTTGGTGAAGCCGCTTGGTTTCGCGTTGGATGAAAAATCTTGCCGGCGTGCCGGGCTAGATTATCATGCACTGAGTGACGTTCAAATTCATGAAAACTTGGCGAAATGCCTTAGTTGGCTTAACCAGCCACGACTATTTGCCCTTACCACAAAAGGTCAGAGATCGGTTTTTGACATGAAATTCCAGCCAGGCGATGCTCTGTTATTTGGGTCAGAAAAATCAGGCTTGCCGCCAGCCGTACACAGTCAAATTAACCATCAAAACAAATTACGCTTGCCAATGGTGGCAGGAAACCGGTCACTAAACCTTGCCAATGCTGTATCAATCGTGATTTATGAAGCTTGGCGACAGCTTAATTTTGCGAATAGCGAAGCGGCAGGATAATTCAACATCAAGATAACCCTGTCATCTAAACAAAGAAGGCCGCTCCATCCTTTCTGAGAGAGATCATACAAATGCCCAACAAAAACGGATCTGACATGAGCCCACTGTCAATAAATCCGCCCAAAGCTGGAAGTTTGGTGGCCCTCGCTGATGATTTGTATTGGACGCGTTTTACTCTGCCATTCCGCTTAAACCACATCAATCTATATGCCTTTGACACAGAAGACGGCTGGCTGCTTCTGGATTGTGGTATCAATAGTAAGGCAATTGCAAATCAGTGGGCGGTGATGCTAAAGGGTCCTCTCGCGGGACGGCCTATTCGCGGCATTATCGTATCTCATTATCACGCCGACCATGTTGGTTATGCAGGTGCCTTGGCAAAAATAACCAGTGCACCAGTTTATATGGGAGCGGTTGAATATGAACAGGCAAGTTGGGGGCTTGCCCAATCAGACGAACATGCTGGCGAATTATTGGCCAAAACCTATGCCCAGTTTGGGTTGAGTGATGAGGTGGTAAACCGCGCACGGCAAGAGGGCAATTATTATCGCAAATTAGCTGGCGATTTGCCTGAAGTGACAATCATCGATGCCGGTCACCAATTTGAAACAAAATCTGGTTGCTGGCGAATACGTTTTGATACCGGCCATTCACCGGGCCATATGAGCCTCTCTGATTTTGATCGCAAATTACACATCTGTGTTGATTTTTTATTACCACGCATCTCGCCAAATATTTCGGTTAGCCTACGCTCAATCGAAGTGGATATGCTCGGATACTATTACAAATATCTGGACCAGATGCTCAGTCTCAAAAATGAATGGCTTATCATTCCCGGCCATGATTGGCCCTATTTTGGGGGCGGTATCCGCGCCGCTGAATTAATTGAACATCACAATGCAAGGCTTGAGCTACTGCGAGATGCAGCTAGCAAAGCCGGATCTTTTACAACAGCTGATGCGATGAGAGCATTATTTGCGTTTGCCCTAACTGACCATGAATTATACTTCGCAATTTGCGAGGCGCGCGCCCATTTAAACCACTTGGTTGCTCGCGGTGAAATGCGGATTGAGCAGATGGCTAGCATCGATTATTTCCATAATACTTAATTCCGAACGCGCCGTGCAATTCAACCTCCAATTTATAGGTGTCGCCATGCATATTCCCAACGCCACCGAACGGTGCGATGATTTGTGCATAATCCAAAGCTGCGTTTATTGACTTGGTCTAACGAAGAAGGCAGAAAGAACAAATCAAATCACCAATAAAGGACAACTTTCAATGAGTGGTGACTACAAATTTGACACTTTGAGCTTGCATGCTGGCCATGTGCCGGACGAACGCCATGGTTCGCGTGCAGTTCCTATCCACCAAACAACATCCTATGTGTTCAAAGATACCGAGCATGCAGCAGCGCTTTATAACCAGGAACTTGGTGGTCACCTTTACACTCGGATCTCGAATCCAACAATAGCTGTTTTAGAACAGCGAATTGCTGCTTTGGAGGGCGCCGTCGCGGCCACAGCTACAGCTTCTGGTATGGCTGCATTAGCAACAGCAGTGTTGGTGTTATGTTCTCAAGGAGATCACATCGTTGCATCATCTCGGATGTATGGAGCTAACATTAATTTGTTGGAAAACACACTTCCGCGCTTTGGTATTACAACAAGTTTTGTCGACCCAAATGACCTGGCTGGTATAGAAAACGCAATCCAGACGAACACTAAAATCATTTTTGGTGAGGTTATAGGCAATCCAGGCCTGGATATTATGGATGTAGAAGCTATTGCCAAAATAGCCGTTTCGGCTGGTATTCCACTAATGCTTGATTGCACGTTTAATACACCGTGGCTGCTAAAGCCTATAGAGCTTGGTGCTAATTTGATCATTCATTCACTGACAAAATGGATTGGCGGACACGGCGTTGCAATTGGTGGTGTTGTGGTCGATGGTGGAAATTTTGATTGGGGGCAGAATGATAAATTCTTAACTATCGCTGGGCCGCATTATGCGATGGATGGCATCAACTTCTATGAAGAATTTGGACCCGCCGCCTTCACTGCAAAATTCCGTGCAGAGGGCATGTATAATTTTGGGCCATCATTATCACCAACCAATGCGTTTCATATTTTGCAAGGCATGGAAACATTGTCTCTTCGCATGAAATGCCACATGGATAATACTGCGAAGATGTTGAAATTTCTTGTTGGTCATGATGCGGTTGCATGGGTTCGCCACCCGAGCCTGCCCGATCACCCTGGGCATGAATTGGCAAAACGAATGATGCCACGCGGTGCGGGGTCAATTATTGTTTTCGGACTAAAGGGTGGGCGTGATGCTGGACGCGCCTTCATTGAGTCGGTGGAACTTTCATCCCATCTTGCCAATGTTGGGGATGCTAAGACATTGGTAATTCATCCTGCAAGCACAACACATTCTCATATTTCAGCTGAAGCAATGGTCGAGGGTGGACTGTCAGATGATATGATTAGAATTTCAATAGGGCTGGAAGACTTTACAGACATAAAAGCTGATTTTGAACTTGGGTTCCAAGCAGCGGCTAAAAAACTCAAACTGAAAGAATGACTGCCCGGCAGGCCAGGAAATCGACACGATGAAGCACCAGCTATTCGACACAAATGTTCATATTGCAACCGGTGGGCGCACCTTTAGCAATGAAGGTCAAGTATTAGTATTCATTCATGGTAGCGGACAGAGCCATTTAACTTGGATTTTACAAAGTCGTTACTTTGCATACCGCGGCTATCAGGTTTTAGCTCCAGATTTACCCGGGCACGGTTTATCAGGTGGAACGCCCCTAGAGTCTATCGAATCTATGGCTGATTGGATAATTGCACTCCTTGACAGTTTGGAAATCAAAACCGCTTGCCTTGTTGGGCATTCGCAAGGATGCCTTGTCACAATTGAAGCAGCGGCCCGCCATCCTAATCTTATTGCGCGGGTTGGGCTCATCGCCGGCGCTCTAGCCATCCCGGTAAATGACCACCTATTGTCGTTATCCGATAAAGCTCTCAGCAAAGCCATACAAGCCATGATAAGCTGGGGGCACGGCCCAATGGGCCATATGCATGATAACACCCAGCCAGGTCATTCATTTTTGGGGTTCGGTAATCAATTGATGGCGGCTAACAACCAAAATGCATTAAAAAATGATCTAATTGCCTGTAACAAGTATAAAAACGGTAAAAGGGCGGCATCAAAAATTCAGCAACCAGCACTTTGCATTCTTGCTGAAAAAGATAAAATGACTCCCTTAAAATTTGGACAACAAATGGCTGATGCTCTAATTCGAGGGCAGGTTACCACAATAGAGTCCGCCGGACATATGCTGCCGGCAGAATTCCCCGCTGAAGTTAATACAGCTTTACGCAATTTCCTGAACAAAACTGATAAGAGTTAGAAGAATGAGTAATACCGTTTTTAATTATATTGCCGTTATTGGGGCTGGTACAATGGGAAGTGGTATCGCAGCACAAATTGCCAACGCGGGCTATGATGTTTTGCTTCTTGACCTTGATGCAAAAGATCAAAACACGAAAACGCCAGCAGCAGCAGCCCTTGATAGGTTATTGGTCTCTGACCCACCTCAGTTGATGCACAAGCGTTATGTAAAGCGAATTACTACTGGCACAATCGATGCCGATTTCCACAAGCTTTCGGGATGTGATTGGATAATTGAAGCTGTAGTAGAGCGCCTCGATGTGAAAAAAGCTCTATACAAACGCCTTGATGAAGTAATAACTGCAGAATGTATCGTAAGTTCCAATACTTCAACCATTCCAATTAAACTGCTTGTTGAAGATATGCCAGCATCATTCAGGGAGAGATTTGCAATTACGCATTATTTTAATCCAGTGCGTTATATGCGCCTTTTGGAATTAGTCCGCGGTAAAGATACGGGCAGTCGAGTCATAAGCAAATTAGCAGATTTTAATGATCGTTCTCTTGGTAAAGGTGTCGTGCGCTGTGCAGACACACCCGGGTTTTTAGGCAATCGCGTGGGCGTATTTGCTTTGCAAGTGGGTATCGACGAGGCAATTAAATGCGAACTTTCAATAGAAGATGCTGACGCCTTAATGGGCCGACCGATGGGCATTCCAAAGACTGGTGTGTTTGGTTTATATGATCTGATCGGCATAGATTTGATGGTGGATGTCGTAAAGTCATTGAATAATATTCTACCCAGTGGTGACGCCTTCCACGCTGTTGGAACAGAAAATAAAACCATTACCTCAATGATCAAAAATGGTTTTACAGGAAACAAAGGGAGGGGCGGTTTTTACAGAACAGGCCCCGACGGCCGTTTAAGCACACTTCAACTTGTTGGACATAAAGGAGAAGACCTTCCACCTTACGCAGCCGCAAAAAAGGAATTACCGGAATTGGCAGTTCAAGCCGCAGCTGCATCGGCTTTAAACAAAGAACCACTCACAGAAATCCTCCAGGGTAATTCAAACCAGGCAAAATTTTGTCGTAGGGTGCTTGGGCGAATCCTATCATACGCAGCAAGTCTCTTACCTGCTGTAACTGAAACGCCCCAAGACATCGACGACGCCATGAAGCTGGGGTTTAATTGGCAGAGGGGGCCCTTTGAGCTAATAGATGCCATAGGCCACAGTAAAATGAGACAGTTATTGGAAGAAGCTAGAGTAGAAATTCCAGAAGTTCTAAAGCTCAACCAACCCTTTTATAAAGTAGACGGAAGCGCCTTAAAGGTCCGGCACGCCGATACAAAATACAAGCCTTTCAGCTTGCCTCCCGGTGTAATACGATTTCAAATGAAACGTCGGACAATGACCCCAATTTTGGAGAATGAAGCTGCTAGTCTTTTTGTCCTAAATGGCTTTGCTGAGGGAGTAAATGACCTAAGACTGGTGGAATTTCACTCAAAAGCAAATGCACTTACAGATGCCTCAATGGAAATTGTTTCAGCAGCAGCTGAAGACCATGGCAGCGGCATCATTATCCACAACGACGCCCAACATTTTTCTGCTGGGGTGGACCTTAATGCATTTCGGAAATATATCGAAAAAGAAGACTGGAATGGGATTGATGCCTTCCTTAGACGATTTCAAGATGCTGTTTACAAACTTAAATATACCCCAGTTCCTGTAATTGGAGCACCGTCTGGCCTCGCTGCGGGTGGCGGTTTTGAGGTCCTTGCGCATTGCGATAAATTAGTCGCCCATACCAATACAGTTATGGGACTTGTGGAGTCGGCAGTTGGTGTTGTTCCAGGTGGCGGCGGGATAAAGGAAACATACCTCAGATGGTTTAATGCTAGACAATCCTGGGAGGATGCAGCTTGGGACACTTGGATGAATTTGGGTTATGCAGCCACAGGCTCTTCTCCCGAACTTTCAGCAAAACTGCAATATTTTCTTGAGGGCCGAGATGAAACAGTTATGAACCGCGACCGCCTTCTTACACGCGCAATAACATTATTAGGAGAAATGCAAGACAACTACTCGGCACCAAGAAAACCAAATTTAAGATTTGCTGATAATGGTCTACTTGAAAAAATGTCTGATTTTATGGAAGCAGGGGTCGAGCGCGGTGACTTCATGCCTCATGATAAAGTAGTCGCGATGACCATCGCCGGGGTGATGATAGACGCAGCCGAACACAGCGGTGAGGCTACTGAAAATATGCTTTATGCACGGGAGCGCGAAGCCTTTATAAAGCTTGCCAAGACAGCCGAGACATATCAACGTATATCGTCAATGTTGGATGATGGCGCACCCGTGCGCAACTAATTAGGCATATATAATTTATCTTAAAATTTTAAGATGGATTTGGAATATTTTTGTAGTAAATCATCCGCCTCGTCTCCCCACCCGATATCCATAATCAAAGTTTTACCCGCAGTGCTTTTGGATCGTAAAACGGGCTTAAACTTACATCTGCATCAACCAATTTACCCGCAACATCAATTTGGTAATGGGCGTTTAATTGGGCCTGAGCACTTTCGCCAACAGCGCTGCACTTGACATAACCAAGGCCAATGGCTCCACCAAGATGGTGACCATAATTACCGCTTGTCAGATAACCAATGACCACTCCATCACGGTAAATTGCTTCATTGTGGTACAAGAGCGGATCGGGATCGTCCAAGCGGAACTGCATTAGACGTTGCGACAACCCATTATCGCGCTTTGCTTTTACCGCATCAGCACCAATCATCGGTCCAAACTTACCAGGCTGTTTGTTTTCTTTCACGGCAAACCCTAAACCGGCTTCCAATACATGATCTTCATTTGAGATATCATGACCAAAATGGCGAAAACCTTTTTCAATACGACAACTATCGAGTGCATGGAGGCCGCACATGGCAAGCGGGTGGTCTTTGCGTCGAGCGACAATTGTTTCAAACACATGGGCCGACATATCAGCTGATACATAGAGCTCCCAGCCCAACTCACCGACATAACTAACGCGGTGTGCTCTCGCGATGGCATGGCCAATCTCGATAGATTGCATTGTGCCAAACGGGAAATCCTCATTTTCCAAGCTTTGCGGAATTAACGGCTGCAGGAATGAACGCGCGTCTGGTCCCATCACCACAAAGACAGACTCAGAAACGCTAATATCAACCGCAATAGCATGAGACGTATCAGGAATGTGACCATTGATCCAATGCAGGTCGCGCCGAATAGTTGCAGCTGGGGTTACGATCAGAAATTCATCTGGGCCAAGCCTTGTAATTGTAACATCTGCCTCAATGTGACCCTTGGAATTTAGAAACTGCGTATAGACGATCTTGCCAAATGGCACAGCAACATCATTGGCCGCGATGCGCTGTAGCACCGCCTCCGCATCACGCCCAATCAATTTAATTTTGCCAAAGCTAGACATGTCAAACATTCCAACTTTTTGCCGCACGGCCATATGTTCTGCGGCACTGTATTCAAACCAATTCTGACGGCGCCAACTATAGTCATATTCGGCTTTCTTGCCCACGTCCCTCGAAGCTTTTGGCAGGAACCAATTGGCCCGTTCCCAGCCAGAAGCCTCTCCAAAACATGCACCCTCTGCCTCAAGGTGGCTATGGATTGGCGAGCGCCGGACGCCACGGGCCGAGGCGAATTGACGGTAGGGGAAGTGATCGGCATATAAGAGGCCGAGCGTTTCTGAAACGCGGCTTTGCAGATAGCTTCGATTCGCTTGAAATGGTTGCATCCGGCGTATGTCAACATCCCAAAGATCAATGGGTGCCTCCCCACGATCCATCCAGTCAGCGAGCACCATTCCTGCACCACCAGCCGATTGAATTCCCACGGAATTAAAACCAGCTGCAACAAAAAAATTTCCCAACTCTGGTGCCTCACCAAGGATATAGCGGTCGTCAGGGGTAAAGCTCTCGGGGCCATTAAAAAAAGTTTGGATACCGGTCTTAGCAAGCAACGGAAACCTCTCAACAGCCTTTTCCAAAATTGGTTCGAAATGATCAAAGTCTTCGGGCAGCGAGTCAAATTCAAAATCTTCAGGAATGCCACTTAGCCCCCATGGCTTTGAATTTGCTTCAAACGCCCCAAGCAGAATTTTACCAGCGTCTTCTTTATAATAAGCGCATTCATCAGGCACCCTCAGCACCGGCAGGTTGGGCGTTAAACCGGTCATTGCCTCGGTCACAATGTAAAAATGCTCGCAAGCATGAAGCGGTACCGCCACACCTGCCATAGCACCAATTTCACGCCCCCACATGCCGCCGGCATTCACAACATAATCAGCCACAATAGGCCCATAATCAGTCTCAACTCCGGTGACCCGTCCATTCGCCTGATTGACTCCTGTTACCTTGACCCCTTGCAGTATTGAGGCGCCAAAATTACGCGCTCCTTTTGCCAAGGCTTGAGTGATGTTGACGGGATCTGCCTGCCCATCTTTTGGCAGCCACACGCCGCCAACGACATCATTAATCATTAATCCAGGATACCGGCTCCCGATATCGCTGGGGGTAATCTCATCAATTTCAACACCGAAGGCTCGCGCCATCGCAGCTGAGCGGCTCAATTCCTCCATACGCTCGTTACTAAGCGCCACCGTGATTGATCCGTTGCGTTTGAACCCGGTGGCAACTCCTGTCTCAGCTTCAAGGCCGAAATAAAGTTCCTGTGAATATTTGGCAAGTCTCGTCATATTTTGGGTTGCGCGTAGTTGCGCAATCAGTCCTGCCGCATGCCATGTTGTGCCGCAGGTTAATTGCTTGCGTTCCAGCAGCACAACATCACGCCAGCCTAATTTGCCAAGATGATATGCAATTGAGCAGCCAACAACGCCGCCGCCAATAATTACCGCACGCGCTCTTGATGGAACCTGCATCTAATTAACCCTTCATTTTGGTATTTTCAGGATCATAAAGTACACGCCCCTCAATCAGCGTGGCGCGGCGTGGACGGCCGAGCACATGCACCGATATATCTGACCCAGGTTTCAAGGATTTGCGATCAATAATCGCCATGGCGATTGATGCTCCTACTCGGTGCCCATAGCCGCTGGAGACAACTAGCCCCGCATCGGCACCATCGATTACAACACTGCTTAAATAAACTGCCTCGCCAAATGGACCATCATCCTCAGGATCATCCAGAACAAGGGTTACAAATTCACGGCCGCTGCCTGCCTGACTTTCCCTTTGTAGCGCAGCCCGTCCAACAAAATCTTCTTTGTTGAAATTGACCCAGCGGCCAAGCCCAGACTCCAGCATCGTATAGTCTGATGTCAAATCAGCTTTCCACGATCGATAACCCTTTTCCAACCGCATCGAGTCAAGTGCCAACATACCAAAGGGACGTAACTGATGCGCCTCACCAGCTGCCAAAACAGCGTCATAAACCGAAACAACGTCACCCATATTGCAATGCAGCTCAAATCCGGCTTCACCAGCATATGACACACGGATGGCAGTTACCTCACAGCCAGCAATTCTTACTTTCTGATGGCTTAGCCAAGGAAAATCTTCAGTTGATGTTGTTTGACTTGTCAACGTCGCTAGAATGGCAGGTGACTTTGGTCCAGTCACCAGTAGTGTGGCAAGGTCTCGCGTTACATCAGCGATGCTGATAGTTCGATATTCTGGAAGGCTAGCATTGAGTAAATCACGATCATGCCAATATGCACCGGCACCAGTCATCAGCAAATAGTCATTTTCGGCAACGCGGGTTATGGTCATTTCGCTTAGAACCTTACCTTTTGGTGACGCAAAATAAACCAGGCCAATGCGGCCAAGGGGTGGCAAATTACAAGTAATTTGCGTCTTCAGCCAATCATCTGCACCCTGCCCGGTAACATGAAACCGAGAAAACCCGGTCAACTCTAAAATGCCAGCATGGGCCGCAACATGACGGCATTCATCTCCAACCGTATCAAACCAATGCTGGCGATCATAACTATTAGCGGCCAGGCGGTCATCGTCATTTGACGGGAACCAGTCAGCTCGTTCCCAGCCACCATAGCTGCCGAATTCAGCCCCGGCTTCTGCCAGCCGGTCATAAAGTGGCGAGTATTTAGCCTTACGCCCTGCTGGCCATTGGATCTGCGGAAAATGCATAGCGTATTCATGGCTATAAGTTTCAATGGCTTTGGCCGCCGTGTAGCGGACATCAACATGATCGGTAAATCGGCGCGGGTCAACCGCCCAGCTATCACTCTCGGTTTCACCTTCAATAATCATCTCAGCAAGCAGCTTACCAGTCCCGCCCGCCTGCACAATACCAAAGGTAAAGACACACGCCTCAAATGCGTTTTGCACGCCAGGCATCGGCCCGATTAATGGCAGACCGTCGGGTGTATAGGGAATAGGCCCATTCACTACCCTCGTAATGCCCGCAGTTCCAAGAAGCGGTACTCGTGCACAGGCGTCTTCAATATACCATTCCAGACGTTCAAGATCATCGTTATAGAGCTGAAAGGAAAAATCATCTGGCATCGGATCATGAGCTTCTAGCCAATGCGCTCTGCAATTCTTTTCATAGGGACCAAGCAAGAAACCGTCTTTTTCCTGCCGCAGATAGTAAGAGCTGTCTGGGTCTCGGATCAGGGGTAGCTTTTTGTCACGCGCAGTCAATTCAGGAATAGGTTCGGTAATTAGATACTGATGCGCCAATGACACACATGGCACATCACGGCCAAACATCGCACCCAGTTCGCCAGCACGGTACCCAGCTGCATTAACTACATACTCGGCGCGAATTTCGCCATTTGGTGTTAAAATTTTCCATTCATCACCAACATATTCAACACCGGTCACAGGGCAAAACCGAACGATCTTTGCACCCATATCACGCGCACCCTTAGCCAATGCTTGGGTCAATTGTGCCGGATCAATATCACCGTCCAGAGGATCCCACTGACCACCATAAAGATCATGCGTTTCGAGAAAGGGATAAATTGCCTGCATCTCGCTATTGGACATTTCCTCAAATTCCATGCCCATATGCAGCCCCATCGATTGAACATGCCGAAATTCTTCCATGCGCTGGCGACTGTGCGCCAGACGAATGGCACCAGTGACATGATAATTCATGGGGTAATCCACTAAATCACCTAGCTTGCGATAAAGTTGGGTAGAATACGACTGGATTTTCATCATCGTCCATGAACCAACAAAATTTGGACAATTTCCCGCAGCATGCCAAGTTGATCCTGACGTAAGTTCGTTCTTTTCCAGCAAAACAGAGTCAGTCCAGCCCATTTCCGCCAGATGATACAGAACTGAACAGCCGACAGAACCGCCACCAATCACGACCACACGTGCGGACGACGGAAGTTTCGTCGATGGTTGTGCGTCAACCTCATTTGCTAAACTCGCCTGATCCATCATTTTAAACTCTCTTTCCAGAGGGCTTTATCCCTACTTTATCTCTTACATTTTTTTCTAGTATCTAGATAACACCCTAATAAACAGGCGGCGCAATCACCCAAATCAACACAGCATTCACCGCCCCTTCATTAACCCAGGTGATTTTTTCACCCGCGAACCGAAAACTATCGCCCGGGTTTAATTCGAACCGAACTCCATCGATGAACAACACAAGTTTGCCTTCAAGCACATAGCCAGCTTCTTCGGTCGGACGAACAAAAGGTTCGGGACAGGCAGCCCCTGGCGCAAAAACCGAATGGATAATTTCAAATGCACCACCAAGATCCGGCGATAGCAGACTTTCAGCCAATCCCTTTGGGGTATCAGTCATAACGCGGCGTGTTCCGCTACGGACAATGTAGGCGGCTTCATCGCTATCAGCACCATCGCTAAAGAAGAAACTGACCGGCAGTGAGAACAATGCCGCAATGTTTCGAATGTCATCAAGGGCTGGTTCTGTCACGTCGCGTTCAACCTGCGACAACCAACCGACTGACCGGTTCAGCTGTTCGGCAAGGTCATTTAATGTCCAGTTTCGCGACCGGCGTAACGCACGTATATCGCTACCAA